>JAGQIB010000205.1:0-7726 GCA_020431545.1 Gemmatimonadota bacterium | reverse complement strand
GCGACCCTGGTCGGTCGCGTGTACGAGAAGCGCGCGCCGACGCTCGCCATCGACGCGTTCGAGAAGGCGCTGTCCGCGCCGGGAGTCACGCGCACCGCGCCCACCCTGCACGAGCTCGGAGCTCTCTACCGGAAGACCGGCGACGCCGAGCGGGCGCGTGACCTGTGGGCGGAAGCGATCGCGGCCGACTCCACGTACGCACCGGCCCTGCGTGACCTCGCCGAGCTCATGGATCGGGCGGGCCGCAAGGAGCGCGCGGCGCAGATCTACCTGCGCTACGTGCAGGTCGTGCCCGACGACGTCGACGCGCTCGTGCGGCTCGCGCACGCGTGCCTCGACGCGGGGCGACCTGCCCAGGCGCTCGAAGCCGCGAACGCCGCCCGCCGGCTCGATCCGTCGCGCGCGGACGCGCGGCTCGCGGCCGTACGCGCCGGTCTCCTCTCGCCGGACGACACCACCCGGCGCGAGGCGCTGAAGGAATACGAGACCTTGCCGCCCGACACGAAGTGGACCGCGGCCGACCACTCGGCGGTCGCGAACGCACGCCTCCGCGCCGGCGACGCCGAGGGAGCGCGTGCGGAGTTCGATCGCGCGCTCGCGCTCGACCCCAAGGACGCGGCCGCGAACTACCAGGCGGGCATCCTCGCGCTCAAGGCGGGCCGTGATTCCGAGGCGCTCGCTCGCCTCGAGACCGCGGCGCGCGAGGCGCCGGAGGTTCCCGCGTATCACCTGAACCTGGGCGTCGCGCGACTCCGTGCGGGGGACACGGCGAAGTCCGTGGAGAGCTTCCGCGCAGCCGTCCGCCTGAATCCGGATCTCGTGGCCGGGCGCCTGCTGCTCGCGCAGGGGCTCGCGGCTTCGGGAGATCTCCGCGGCGCGGAGTCCGAGTACCGCCGCGCGCTGGAGAAGGAACCGACGAACGCCCAGGCGCTCCGCGGCCTCGGGTTCTGCCGTCTGCGCGGCGCCGACTACGCGGTCGCCGCGGAGTCCTACGCCGCGGCGACCCGAGCCGAGCCCGGCAACGCCGACGCCTGGGCAGGGCTCGGACTCGCGCAGCTCGGACTCGAGAAGTGGGACGATGCGGCGAAGTCCTTCGATCGCGCGGCCGCGATCGACCCTGGCAACTCCACCTTGCGGCGCGGACGCGAGCTGCTCGAGCAGGCGCGATCCGGCACCGCCTCCGGCTGACGATCACCTTCCGACCCGGGAGTCTCGCCCGTGAAGAACGTCGTGTTCTGGCCCGTCCTCGCACTGTGTGTCGCCGTGTCCTGGTTCCTGTGGACCCGTTCGCCGGAGTACATCCGCCAGGGCGGCCCGCTCCTGATCTTCGGCATGACGTGTTTCCTGCTCGTGATCACGTACGCGATCGAGCGGACGATCGTGCTCACGCGCGCGGGCGGGCGAGGAGCGCTCGGCGGCTTCGTCGATCGACTGCTCGGCGCCGTGCGCTCCGGCGACGTCGGCGGCGCGATCGACGCGGCGAAGACCCAGGGCGGATCGCTCGCGAACGTCGTGGGCGCGGGGCTCCAGAAGTACCGGAGCCTCACCGGCACCGAGCCCGATCGCCGCAACGTTCTCGCGGACACGCGGCGCTCGATGGAAGAGACGATGAGCCTCGAGTCGCCCACGCTGGAGCGGAATCTCTCGGCGCTGTCGACGCTCGCGTCGATCGCCACGCTGATCGGCCTCCTCGGCACCACGATCGGCATGATCCGCGCGTTCCGCGCGATGTCGCACGCGGGGGCGCCCGACGCGACGCAGCTCGCGCTCGGCATCTCGGAGGCGCTCGTCAACACGGCCGTCGGCCTCACCACCGCGATCCTCGCCACCGTGCTGTACAACCACTTCACCACACGCGTGGATCAGTTCGGCGCGCGCATCGAGGAGACCGCATACCAGGTGCTGGACGCGCTCGAGGAGAACGGATCGAAGTGATCGCTCCCTCCTCCCCTGCCCCGCGCCGGGCGTCGCGCCATGCGTAGGCACGGCATTCGCCAGGACATGACGCCGCTCGTCGACGTCGCGTTCCTGCTGCTCATCTTCTTCATGTCCACGACGTCGTTCCGGCCGCCGGAGGAGGTCTCGGTGCGCCTGCCGCTGTCGCGCTCCGAGATCCGGGTCCCGGACACGAACCGGATCATCATCACCGTGGACCGGGCCGGTCAGGTCTACATCTCCGGCGAGTCCGCCGTGACCGCGCAGCAGATCCCGATGGCCGACATGTTCGACGCCGTCGCGGCCTGGCGCGGCCGCAATCCCGAGGCGGTGGTTCTCGTGAAGGGGGACCGCGACGCGCCGTTCGCGACGATCGCGGATCTCATGGACGTTCTCGCGGAGACGAAGACGCTGCGCTTCAACCTCATGACGGACCCGCGCGCTTCCGGCGCCGACGATGAAGCCGGCCCGGGCCCGAGGAGCGCCGCCGACTCGCCGCCCGCTCCGGAAGGGCCGCCGGACCCGCCGCCGGCCCCGAACACCGCTCCCGAATCTTCCCCGGCCCCGGAGGCGAACGGCTGATGGCGGATGCCCCCGCGACCCCGGTCGAGTCCGGTCCCAAGAAGGGCCTTCGTCGCGCGCCACGCCGAGCGGCGCCACGCATCGACATGACGCCGATGGTCGACGTCGCGTTTCTGCTGCTGATCTTCTTCATGCTCACCACCGTGTTCCGCAAGCCGCTCGCGATGGAGATCAATCTGCCCGAGCCCGGCGCCGAAGTGCGGATCGCGGAGTCGAACGTGCTCACGATCTTCGTGGACTCGCATGACCGCCTCTGGCGACGTTTCGCGAGCGATCCCCCGGAGCCGGAATCGTGGGACGGTCTCGCTCCCCGCCTCCGCGGCGCCGCCGCGGCGAACGAACAGCTCGTGGTGCTCGCGGAGATCCACGAGGCCGCGCGCTACGACAGCATGGTGCGCATGATGGACACGCTCGAGGACGCCGGCCTGCAGCGCTTCAGTCTCATCCGATTGCGGCCCGAGAACGTCCCGCTCGTGGAATCGCTGGAGACCGGGCCATGAGCGCGACGCTCCGCTCCCGCCTGGGCTTTCCGCTCGATCAGGCTTCGCGGCTGCCGGTGCTCGGCGAGGCGCATCCGCTGCGGCGCGAGTTCGCGCGGTGGCTGCTGATCTCGAACGCGCTGGCGATTCTTCTCGCGCTGCTCGCGTTCGTGGCGTGGTGGCAATGGAGCCGGCATCGTCCTCCGCCCCCTCCCGCGCGTGAAATCCGGATCGTGCAGTACACGGAGCTTGGCGTGCCGCCCCCGATCGCGCGCCCCGCGGTGCCGCAGGTCAGCGTGGCGCGGGCGGCCGCTGCGGCTGCGCCGAAACTCGCGATCCCGCAGCCGGTGGCCGACGAGCTCGCCGACGCTCCGACGATCGCGAGCGCGGCCGAGATCTCCGAAGCCCTCGCGCCGATCGCGCTGGACGACCTCGGTCTCGGCACCGGCGAACCGCTCGTGGTGGGCCTCGACGGAGGCGCGGGCGCGATCGGATCCCCCGCGCCCGGAGATTTCGTGGACGTCGAGGAGGAGCCGGTCCGCATCCGTATCGATCCACCGGTGTACCCGCCGGTGGCGCGCGATGCCGGCATCTCCGGCACGGTGCTCGTGCACGTGCTGGTGGGAACGGACGGCCGGGTGAAAGACGCGATCGTGGTGGAGGGACACGAGATGCTGCGCGAGGCGGCGCTGAAGAGCGCACGCACGGCCGTGTTCCGCCCCGCGCTGCAACGTCACCGACCGGTGGAGGTCTGGGTCCTCGTACCGATCACGTTCCGAACGAATTGACGGGACGTCCGCTCGGCCGCGCCTCGCAAACGGGAAAGGCCGCCGCGGGAAGCGACGGCCTTTCCAGGATCCCCGACTCGCGGCCGCGAAATCACGGCGCAGGGACAGCGGCGGGACCTAGTTCCACTCGTCCTCTTCTTCGCCGACGGCCCAGTCGAGCTCCTCTTCTTCTTCCTCGTCCTCGACGTCGTCCCAGTCGTCATCGTCGATCTCTTCGAGGTCGGCGTCCTTGTCCTCTTCCTCCGAGTCCTCGTCGTCTCCCCAGTGGAGGTTCTCCTCGTCATCCGGGGATCCGCCGAGTTCGTATCGATCCTCATCCGACGACCACATGTCTCTCGCTCCCATCGCACCGGCGCACACGCCGAATCGAGGCAACTGCCTCTGCCCAGATCGATGCGGGCCCAGTAGGACTGGCCTGCCCGCGGGGGAAACGCTACCCCGACGGATTATCCGCCGGCAACGGGTCGGACGAGCTCGAGCCGGTCCCCCGGCTGCAGCGTGACCGACCCGAATCGGTCCCGCCCGAGCGGCTCGCCGTTGAGCTCGGCCACGACCCAGCGCGGGTCCAGTTCGAGCTCGACGAGAAGCTGCGCCAAGGACTGCCCCGGAGTCAATATCCGAGGCCGCCCATTCAGCAAGATCTCGCCGGACCGCTCAGCCACGGAGCGCCGCCTCCCAGTCCTTCCAGACCGGGTCGAAGCCGAGCTCGCGGATCGTCCGGGCGACCTCGCCCGCGGTCCGCTCGTCGGAGACCTCGAACTGCCGGCCGGTCGGCACTTCCGGCGCCGAGTAGCCGCCGGGCTCGGTCCGGGAGCCGGCACTCATCTGTGTCACCCCGAGTCGGACGAGTCCGTCCCGGAGTTGAGCCGGTTCTCGGGTGGAGAGAACGACGCCGACGTCCGGGAGGAGCAACCGGAACGCGCACACGAGGCGGGCCAGGTCCGCGTCGGCCAGCGGATGCCGCGCGAGCGTGTCCGCGTACTCCGCGGGACGCAGGCGCGGGAACGACACCGTGACGAAGCATCGCCAGTAGCGCCGCACGAGGTAACGCGCATGGGCGGCGAGCCGGAGCGCTTCCTGCCGCCAGTCGGACAGCCCGAACAGCGCGCCGATCCCGAGGCGCTTCATTCCGCCGGCCGCGCCCCGGTCCGGTGTGGCGAGGCGCCAGTCGAAGTCCTTCTTCTTGCCGGCGAGGTGCACGCGCGCGTAGGTGTCGCGATCGTAGGTCTCCTGGTACACCACGAGCCCTTCGGCCCCGGCCGCGGTCCACTCGCGATAGATCTCCTCGGTCTGCGGCTGCACTTCCACCGACAGGCTCGGCGTCTCCGCCGCGAGCGCGCGGAGAATCGTGCCGAGATACTCGGGGGACACGTGGCGCGGATGTTCGCCGGAGACGATCAGCAGATGTCGGAAGCCCCGCGCGCGAAGAAGACGAGCCTCCGCCACGGCCTGCTCCGGCGTGAGGGTCTTGCGCGCGATCGGATTCGTGCGCGAGAACGCGCAGTACGTGCAGGTTTCCACGCACTCGTTCGAGACGTAGAGCGGTGCGTAGAGCTGGACCGTCTTCCCGAAGCGCTGCACCGTGAGTGCGTGCGCCCGCTGCGCGAGATCCTCGAGTCGCCGACCGGCTTCCGGGGAAAGCAATGCCGCGAAGTCGAAGAGGTCGAGGGGCTCGCGTGCGAGCGCGCGTTCGACCGTGTCCGGCGCGGCCTCGGTGGCGACCCGGAGCAGCTCCTCCATCGGCAGCGCGGCGAGCTCCTCGCCGAATCCCGTCATGCCGTTCCCCGCAGGAAGCCCGTGAGCGGACTCGACGCTTCCGCGCCCTCGCCCACCGCGCGCTCCGGTGCCCGGCCCGCGCGCCACGCGGCGCGACCGGCCTCGACGCCGAGACGGAACGCGCGCGCCATCTCCACGGGATCGCGCGCCACCGAGATCGCCGTGTTCACGAGCACGCAGTCCGCGCCCATCTCCATTGCCTCCGCCGCGTGCGAGGGCGCACCGAGTCCCGCGTCGACCACGACCGGCACCTCGGCCTGCTCGAGGATGATCGCAATGGAGTCGCGCGTCTTGAGGCCGCGGTTCGAGCCGATCGGGGCACCGAGCGGCATGACCGTGGCGCAGCCGACTTCCTGCAGGCGCTTCGCGAGAACCGGATCGGCCCCGATGTACGGCAGCACCGTGAAGCCTTCCTTCACGAGTCGCTCGGCCGCGGCCAGCGTCTCCACCGGATCCGGCAGCAGCCAGCGCGGATCCGGCGTGACCTCGAGCTTCACCCAGTCCGAAAGACCCGCCGCGCGCGCGAGACGAGCGAGGCGCACGGCGTCGTCCGCGTCCTCCGCGCCGGACGTGTTCGGGAGCAGCAGGTAGCGATCCCGGTCCACGAACTCGAGCAGGTTCGGCTCGGGAGAGTCGAGATCGATGCGCCGCAGCGTGACGGTCACGATCTCGGTCCCCGAGGCATCCAGCGCGTCCCGCATGACGGGAAGCGAGGGGAACTTGCCGGTCCCGAGGAGGAGTCGCGAACGGAACTCGCGGTCGGCGATGCGTAGGAGATCGGTCATGGAGTCGTTCCCGGAATTCGGAGGCGCTCCAAGGTAGAGGTCCCCCTGGCACGAGTCAATCGCCCCCCGGGCCGGAGGGCAGTGTCCGGACCGGGGCGCCGCCGGGTATGGTGCAGGGCATGGGAATCCCCGTGGAACCGGGCCGCCCGCTCGGCGGCGCCTGCTTCATCGCCGACGTGGACACGCTCGGAGAAGACCTCGTCGGGCCGGCCCGCCCACTCCTCGCGGCGGGATTGCCGGCCGTGCTGCTGCGGGCTCGCGGCCGGGCCGCGCGCGACGTCGTGCGGATCGGGTCCGCGCTCCGGGATGCCGCCGGCGAGGCCGGCGCGGCGTTCGTGGTGAACGGCGACCTGGACGCCGCGCTCGCGCTCGAAGCGGACGGCGTCCACATCCCGGCGGCGGGCCCCGGGGTGGCAGCCGTGCGGGCCCGGCTGCCGGACGGCATCGCGGTGGGACGCAGCGCGCACGACGAAGCCGAGGTCGTGCTCGCGGCCGGCGCGGACTGGGTGTTCGTGTCGCCGGTGTTCGCCACGGAATCCAAGCCCGGCGCGCCGACGCTCGGACCCGATGCGCTCGCCGCGCTCGTCGCCCGGGCGCGACCGCCCGTGTACGCGCTCGGCGGCATCGACGCGCGGAACGTCGCGGAGTGCCGGAGTGCCGGCGTCGCCGGAGTCGCGGCGATCCGGGCGTTCGCCGGGCCGGAAGGCGTCGCGTTCCTGCGGGCCGCGCTGGAGTCGTCCCCGCGCGAAGGCGCCTAGCGAGTCCGCGTCCAGAGGATCCCGCGCTTCTCGGGTCGCTTCCAGTCGAAGCGGCCGCCACTCTCGTCGTCGCCGTCGCCCCCGCCTCGACGTCGCCGCCGCGGGAAGTTCATTCCCGCCGCGCGCGCGAGCGCGGTGCGCAGATCGATCGGCTCCACGTCGAAGTGTTCCCAGGCGTTCATGCGCCGCGGGAGGAATCGCGGCAGCGCCAAGAGGTAGGCGTCGACCCAGCGCGCCGGGAGTTCCGGCGTCGCGAGCCAGGCCGCCACGGGGCGTCGCAACGCGCCGGGAAGCGGCAAAGTCCAGCGAGACAGGCCGAGATGGCCGGCGAGGTCGCGCACGAAGAGCTCACCGGAGATCATCTCGCCGCACCCGAGCTCGTAGACGTCATCCAGCGGTCGGGCCGTGGTCGCCGCCTCCACGCAGTAGCGCGCGCAGTCCTCCGCGTCGAGAGGCTCGATCCGGGCGTCGGCGAACCCGGGGACGGGCAGGATCTTCGTCGACTCCACGCGTCGCCGGACGGCCGCCACGAAACCGGTCTCGCCGAGGAGCAGACCGACCCGCAACACCGCGGCCCGCCCGCTCACCTCCGCCTCCGCGGCGGCCGCCGCGCGCAGCACCCA
>JAGQIB010000204.1 GCA_020431545.1 Gemmatimonadota bacterium | reverse complement strand
GCCGAGTTCGTTCGCGCCGGCTATCGCGTGATCGGGATCGACATCAATGCGGAGAAGATCGAGAAGCTGGCCTCCGGCCGCTCCTACGTCATGGACGTCCCGTCGGAGGACATCGCGGAGTTCGTGAACTCCGGGCGTCTCGTGCCTTCGTCCGACTACGCGCGCGTGGACGAGATGGATGCGATGTCCATCTGCGTGCCCACGCCGCTGCGGTCCAAGACCAAGGACCCCGATCTCTCGTTCATCCTGGATGCGGTCGGGGAGATCCGGAAGTACCTCAAGAAGAACCAGCTCGTCGTGCTCGAGAGCACCACCTTCCCGGGCACGACCACGGAAGTCATCAAGCCGATCCTTGAGGAGGGCGGCCTGGTCGCGGGGACGGACTTCTTCCTCGCGTTCTCGCCGGAGCGCGTGGATCCCGGCAACCGGGAGTTCCGCACGCGCGACATCCCGAAGGTGGTCGGCGGCGTGACGCCGGCCTGCACGGAGCACGCGAAGGTCCTGTACGGCAACACGCTCTCGCGCGTGATCGGCGTTTCGTCGACCGACGTCGCCGAGATGGTGAAGCTCCTGGAGAACACGTTCCGGAGCGTCAACATCGGGCTGGCGAACGAGTTCGCCCTGCTGTGCTCCAAGCTCGGCATCGACGTCTGGGAGGTGATCGACGCCGCCTCCACGAAGCCCTTCGGCTACATGCCGTTCTACCCGGGCCCCGGCCTGGGCGGGCACTGCATCCCGGTCGATCCTCTGTACCTGTCGTGGAAGGCGAAAGTGAACGGTTTCCACCCGCGCCTGATCGACGTGGCCGTCCAGGTCAACCAGGACATGCCCAAGCACGTGGTCCGGAAGGTCGAGGAGTCGCTGGAAGGGCTCAAGAAGGGTCTGAAAGGGTCGAAAATATTGGTAATCGGGGTGGCCTACAAGCGGAACACCGACGACGTCCGGGAATCCCCGGCGCTGGAGATCATCCAGCTCCTGGAGGACGCGGGCGCCTCGGTGTCCTACTCGGACCCGTACGTGCCGAGCCTGTTCGAGAACGGCCGGACGGTGACGGCGACTCCCTTGACCGAAGACGTCGTGCGGGCGGCCGACTGCGTGCTGGTCGTGACCGACCACGCCGCGGTGGACTACGACCTCCTCGCGAAGAACGCGAAGATCGTCGTGGACACGCGGAACGCCATGGGAGCATTCCCGGGCGCGCACATCGTCCGACTCTGACCCGAGCCCGGGAGAGCACCAGTGGCCAGGTTCCTCGTCACCGGGGGAGCCGGATTCATCGGCTCGAACCTCGTGGACGCGCTGCTCGCGAACGGCGACTCGGTCCGCGTCCTGGACGACTTCTCCTCCGGTTACGAGGAGAATCTCTCGCACGTCTTCGATCGCGTGGAGATCCTCCGCGGCGACGTCGCGGACCCCAAGATCTGCGTGCGCGCGGTGCAGGGTTGTGACTACGTGCTGCACGAGGCGGCGCTCGCGTCCGTGCCGGCGTCGGTCGAGGACCCCGTCAAGAATCACCGGATCAACGTCGACGGGACGCTGGCCCTGCTGCTCGCGTCGCGCGACGCGGGGGTGAAGCGGTTCGTGCTCGCGTCGTCGGCCGCGACGTACGGCGACGGTCCGGAGTCTCCGAAGATCGAGACCATGCCACCCGCTCCGGTGTCCCCGTACGCGTCGGCAAAGTTGATCGGTGAGGTGTACTGCCGGCAGTTCACCGCGGCCGGCTGGCTCGACTGCGTATGCCTGCGCTACTTCAACATCTTCGGTCCGCGTCAGGATCCGGGATCGGACTACGCCGCGGTCGTGCCGATCTTCATCCGCACGCTCCTGGACGGCCGCCGGCCCGTGATCTACGGAGACGGCGAGCAGACGCGCGACTTCACGTACGTCGCGAACGTGGTGGAGGCGAACCTGCTGGCGACCCAGCACGACTCCGCCGTGGGCGGCGTGTTCAACATCGGCTGCGGCGGTTCGTACTCCGTGAGGGAGCTCCACGAGAAGATCCGCGATGCGCTCGGCGTGGACATCGAGCCGCGATTCGAGCCGGTGCGGGCGGGCGACGTGAAGGACTCGAAGGCGTCGATCGAGGCGGCTCGCGAGGGACTCGGCTACGAGCCGGTCGTCTCGTTCGCCGACGGGCTGGCGCGCACGTGCGAGTGGTTCCGCAAGGAGCACGCGGCCGAGGGAGCGCGGCGGTGAGTCGCCCCCGGGTGGTAGTCGTCGACGATGACCGGACCTTCCGCCGGCTGATCGAGGTCGCGCTCGGCGAGCGTGGCTACCCGGTGGTCACCCTCGACGGCTCGGGCGACGTTCGCCAGGCGGTGCACGCCGCGGCCCCCGACGTCGTCCTGCTCGATCTCGTCCTTCCGGGTCGCAACGGCCTCGAGGTGCTGCGGGCGCTGGCCGAGGGAGACGCGCCGGTGATCATGGTCACCGGCACGGAAGATCTCTCCACGGCCGTGCGCGCGATCCGCGCGGGCGCCTTCGACTACGTCACGAAGCCGGTGAAGATCGACGAGCTCGTGATCTCGATCGACCGGGCGCACGAGTCGAACCGGGTGTCGCGGGAGCGGGACTTCCTGCGGGCGATGTCGAACCGTCGGTACTCGTTCGTGGAGAGCCGCAACCCCCGCATGCTGGCGATCTACGAGCTCGCGCGCAAGGTCGCGGTGAGCGAGACGACGACCGTGTTGATTCAGGGCGAATCCGGAACGGGCAAGGAGCACGTGGCGAACCTGATCCACTGCCTTTCGCCGCGCGCGGAACAGCCGTTTCTCGAGATCAACTGCGCGAGCCTGCCCGAGCATCTGCTCGAGAGCGAGCTCTTCGGTCACGAGAAGGGCGCGTTCACGGATGCGTCGGCTCGGAAGCGCGGTCTGCTCGAACTCGCGGACGGCGGCACGCTGTTCCTCGACGAGGTCGGCGAGATGGCGCTCAGCATCCAGGTGAAGCTGCTCCGTGTGCTCGAGCGGATGACGTTCCGACGCGTCGGCGGAACCGAGGACATCGACGTGTCCGTACGCATCATCTCCGCCACGAACCGCGATCTCGCGAAGCAGGTTCGGAGCGGCGAGTTTCGCGAGGACCTGTACTTCCGGTTGAAGGTCGTTCCGGTGGAGCTGCCGCCGCTGCGCGAGCGTCCGGAGGATCTGCCCGAGCTCGTCTCGCACTTTCTGCGCGAGTTCTCCACCGCGTTCGGCAAGCGCTTCGTGGGTGTGGACGACGGGGCGCTCCGCGCGATGCGCGCCTACCCCTGGCCCGGGAACATCCGCGAGCTCCGCAACTGCATGGAACGCGCGGTCCTGCTGCACGAAGGCGAGCAGCTCACGGCGGACATGCTGCAGATTCCGGGCGGCGGGGAAGGAGCCGGGGTCGGATCCGAGGTCGGCGAGTTCCTGGCGGCGTTCCGCGAGATCCAGGCGAGCGGGATCCCGGAAGAGGGCGTGGACTTCGAGCGCCTGGTGGGCTCCGTGGAGCGGTGGCTGATCGAGAAGGCGTCCGAGAAGGCCGGCTGGAATCAGAGCCAGGCCGCCCGCTACCTGCAGCTGAATCGCGACAAGCTCCGCACGCGCATGAAGAACCACCGGCTGGGGCGCGACACGCACTGACCGGCGACCCGGGAGACGCCCCGGGGTGGCCGTTGCTGGACCTCGTCGCACGCCCGACGTACATTCCCCGGATGATTCGTACCTCCATTTTCCGGGCTCTCGGGGCCATGGTCGGCCTGGGCGCCGCCCTGGCGGCCGGCTGCGGGCCGTACAGCTTTTCCGGCTCCACGTTGCCCGGTCACATCAAGACCGTGGGCATTCCGCTGTTCGAGAACCGGACGGATCGGGGCGACCTGCCCACGAAGCTCGCCGAGCTGCTCGTGGAGGGCTTCCTCGACGACAACAAGCTCCGGGTCCAGCCGGCCGAGGGAGCGGACTCGGTGATCGAGGGCGCGATCGTGGAGTACCAGCGGGTGCCCTACACGTTCGACGCGAGCGAGCAGGTCGAGACCTACCGGATCGAGATCGCCCTCGAGGTCCGTTTCGTGGACGTGAAGAAGAACGCGGTGATCTGGGAGGAGCAGCGCCTCGCGCAGTGGGACACGTACAACTTCGCGGGAGTGGGAGGGCAGGCGCCCGAGACCGAGGAGCAGGGCATCGATCGCGTGCTGGCGAAGCTCGCGAACGACATCCTGAACCGGACGGTGCAGGGCTGGTAGGCAACGGAAACGGGAAAGGCGGAAGAGCGTGGAGACGGCACCGGTGAAGGACGCGTGGAAGGACGGGGCACGGTACCCGTTCGCCGAGGTCGAGGCGAAGTGGCAGGCGCACTGGCTCGAGCAGCGCACGTTCCGCACGCCCGAGATCGACGACCGGCCGAAGTACTACGCGCTCGTCATGTTCCCGTATCCTTCGGGCGCCGGCCTGCACGTGGGGCACCCCGAGTCGTACGTCGCGGCGGACATCCTCGCGCGGTACAAGCGCATGCGCGGCTATCGCGTGCTGCACCCCATGGGCTGGGACGCGTTCGGTCTGCCGGCGGAACAGTACGCCGTGCAGACGGGAGTGCATCCGGCGATCACGACGCGGCGGAACATCGACAACTTCCGCCGCCAGATCCGCATGCTGGGGCTCTCGTACGACTGGGATCGGGAACTCGAGACCACCGATCCGGACTACTACCGCTGGACCCAGTGGATCTT
>JAGQIB010000203.1 GCA_020431545.1 Gemmatimonadota bacterium | reverse complement strand
GCGCGCCTCAAGGGCGTGGACCTGCGCGCCCACGGCAGCGGCAATCTCGGCGCCACGAACGCGATCCGCGTGCTCGGGCCGGCGCTCGGCGTGCCGGTGTTGCTGCTCGACTTCGCCAAGGGCTGGGCCTCCGCGGCGCTGCTGCCGAGCCTGTTCGGCGCGCCCGGCGCCGAGCTTCCGCTCGCGTGCGGGTTCGCGGCCGTGGCCGGCCACGTGTGGCCGGTGTGGGCGAAGTTCCGCGGCGGCAAGGGCGTGGCGGCGGCGGGCGGCGCGTTCCTTGCGATCGCGCCCGCGGCCACCGGCATCGCGGCCGCGCTGTTCCTGATCGTGCTGCTGACCACGCGCTACATGTCGCTCGCGTCGATCACGGCGGCGGTGGTTCTGCCGTTCGCGCTCGCGTGGCGGCACGCGAGCCCGTGGGTGCTCGGCGTGGCGGTGTTGATCGCGGCGCTGATCCTCGTCCGGCATCGGACGAACCTGGTCCGCCTGGTGCGCGGGAACGAGAACCGGATCGGCAAGAAGAAGGAGGCGACGCGATGAACGCGGCGGTCCTGGGCGGCGGAAGCTGGGGGACGGCCCTCGCCACGCACCTCGCCTCGAAGGGCGACGACACGATCCTGTGGGTGCGCGACGACGCGGCGGCGGAGCGCCTGCGCGCCGGGGGCGAGAACGAGCGCTACCTGCCGGGCGTCACGTTGCCGGCGAGCCTCACCGTCACGTCGGATCTCGCGGACCTCGCGGGGCGGCCGCTGATCCTCGCCGTTCCCACGCGCGCCCAGCGGGAAGTCGCGCGACGTGCCGCGGAGCTGAAGCCCGCGCACGCGCTGTGCGCCGCGAAGGGCTACGAACCCGGCACGCGCGCGCGGATGTCGGAGGTGCTCGCGGCGGAGTTCGGCGCGGCGACCGGCGTGGCGTTTCTCGCCGGACCGTCGCACGCGGAGGAGGTCGCGCGAGGTATTCCGACCTCGGTCGTGGTCGCGTCCGACCGCGACGAGACGGCGTTGCTGTTCCAGGAACTGCTGCACTCGAACACGCTGCGCGTGTACACGAACCCCGACGTCCTCGGCGCCGAGACGGCGGCCGCGCTCAAGAACGTGATCGCGATCGGCGCCGGCATCGCGGATGGGCTCGGCTTCGGCGACAACACGAAGGGCGCCTTGATCACGCGCGGTCTCGCGGAGATCGTGCGCCTCGGGGCCGAGCTCGGCGCGCGGCCGGAGACGTTCTTTGGCCTGGCCGGCATCGGCGACCTCGTCACCACCTGCGCGTCCCGCCACAGCCGGAACCGCGGTCTCGGCGAGCTGCTCGGCAAGGGTCGCACGCTGGAGGAGGCGATCGAGATCACCCGGATGGTCGCGGAGGGGGTCGAGACCACGCGGTCGGCGCTGATGATCGCGGCCGAGCACGGGGTCGAGCTGCCGATCACGGAGCAGGTCGCGGCCGTGCTGTTCGGCGGAACGCCGCCCCGGGAGGCCCTGGAGGCCCTCATGGCCCGAGACGCGAAGCCCGAGGTGAGCTAGAATGACCGTTCGTTCGGGGGGAGCGCCGTTGGAGCCGGGACGGAAGATCTACTACTCGATCACCGAGGTCGCCGAGATGGCGGACGTGAAGCCTCACGTCCTGCGCTACTGGGAGACCGAGTTCACGGCCCTCCGACCCAAGAAGAATCGCGCGGGCAACCGCATCTACCGTGAGCGCGACGTGAAGCTCGTGCTCCTGATCCGCCGCCTTCTCTATGAGGAGGGCTTCACGATCAAGGGCGCGCGCAAGCGCCTGCAGGAGAAGCGGGCGGAGCAGCTCGATCAGATCGAGATCCCCTTCACGCAGCAGGAGAAGGACCGCACGATGACGCGGCTGCGGGAGGAGCTCGAGAGCATTCTCGCGGAGCTCGGCTAGGCCGCGGAGAGTTACCGGCGCCGCGCCCGGAGCGCGGGAGGCCGGCGGGCCCGGCGGACCCCCGGGGTTTCCTCTTGATGGGGTTCCCTGCCGCCGATAGATTCTGGCTCGCTTTGGAAATCCGGATCGGTCGGGGCGTGGCGCAGTCCGGTTAGCGTGCTTCCTTGGGGTGGAAGAGGTCGCTGGTTCGAATCCAGTCGCCCCGACCATTCTTCGCGGGCCCGGCGACGTCGCCGGCCCGCCCTGCGGCCCCTCCGGGCCGCTTTCCGTGTGGGGCCCGCGAACACCCCGCGGCCCGAGACAGTCAACGGTTCCTGTGAGGCCGAAACCGGTGCGGATCCTGCTCTCCAACGACGACGGCGTGCTCGCCCGCGGACTGCGGGCGCTGCGGGCGGCGTTCGTGCAGGCGGGGCACGAGGTGTTCGTGGTTGCGCCGGACCGGGAGCAGAGCGCCTCCAGCCACTCGATCACTCTGGACCGGCCGTTGCGGCTGCGCGAGGTCGAGCCCGGGGTCCACGCGGTGGACGGCACGCCGACCGATTGCGTCCTGGTCGGCATGCACGGACTCATGGAGCAGCGTCCGGACCTCGTCGTCTCCGGCATCAACCACGGTCCGAACATGGGCGAGGACGTGACGTACTCGGGGACGGTGGCGGCCGCGTTCGAGGGTTTCATCCTCGGCGTCCCGTCGCTCGCGGCTTCCATGCGCGATCGGGAGCACGGCGACTACGAGGCGGCGGCCGGCGTGGTGGTGCAGCTCGCGGAGCGCGCGCGCGAGTGGGCGGGCGGGCGTCCCGTCATCCTGAACGTCAACTTCCCGGCCGGCCCGTCGGCGGAGTGGGGGCCGGTGTGCGTCACGCGCCTCGGGACCCGTCGCTACTCCGACGAGCTGATCGAGAAGGTGGATCCGCGCGGCCGCAAGTACTACTGGATCGGCGGTTCCGAGCCCACGTGGGACGAGGCGGACGGTACGGATTTCGCCACCGTGCACGAGGGCGGCATCTCCGTGACGCCGCTGCACCTCGATCTCACGGACGAGCGCTCGCTCGAGTCGCTCGCGGCGGTCGACCTTTCGGAGGTGCGCGCGTGATGGCCGCCTCCCGCCGCGACGAGCTGGTGATCACACGCGAGGACATGGTCGCGCGGCAGCTCGAGGAGCGCGGCATCCACGACGAGAAGGTGCTCGCCGCGATGCGACGCGTCCCGCGTCACCGGTTCGTGGACGCGGCGCTGCGCTCGCGCGCGTACGGCGACCACGCGCTGCCGATCGGCTCCGGCCAGACGATCTCGCAGCCGTTCATGGTGGCGCTCATGACGCAGTCGCTCCTGCTCCGCGGCGGCGAGAAGATCCTGGAGATCGGCACGGGCTCCGGCTACCAGA
>JAGQIB010000202.1 GCA_020431545.1 Gemmatimonadota bacterium | reverse complement strand
ACGCGCGCATTCGACGCGGCGATCTACTCCCTGCCGTGGCGGCGCGGTGATCGCATCCTGTCCTCGCAGGCCGAATACGGCGCGAACTGGATCGCGATGCTGCAGATCGCGCGACGCACGGGAGCCGAGCTCGTGCCGATCCCGGACGACGAGTTCGGACAGATCTCGATCGACGCCCTGGAACGGGAGGTCGACGAGCGCGCGCGGCTGATCGTGCTGACGCACGTGCCCACGAACGGTGGCCTGGTGAATCCGGCGGCCGAGGTCGGGCGCGTGGCGAAGGCCGCCGGCGTTCCCTACCTTCTGGACGCCTGCCAGTCCGTGGGTCAGATCCCGCTCGACGTGCAGGACATCGGCTGCGACTTCCTCACCGCGACGGGGCGCAAGTACCTGCGCGGCCCGCGTGGCACCGGCTTCCTGTGGATCCGGTGGGACCTCGCGTGCGAGCTCGAGCCGGCGATGCTGGATTCGCACGGGGCGCGCTGGACGTCGCGCGACGGCTACACGCTCGAGCCCGGCGCGCGGCGATTCGAGACGTTCGAGGCGGACGTCGCGGGGCGACTCGGACTCGGCGCCGCCGCGGACTACGCGCGTACGACCGGCGTCGCGGCAATGAACGAGCGCATTCGCGCGCTCGCGTCGACGTTGCGCGGCCGGCTCGCGGCGATGCCGGGCGTGGTCGTGCGCGACAAGGGCGTCGAGCGCTGCGGGCTCGTCACGTTCACGGTGGATGGCATCAACCCGTGGGAGCTCCGGCAGCGACTCCGGGCGCGCGGCGTGAACGTGCAGGTCTCCGGGCGCGAGCTCACGCGCCTGGACATGGAGGCGCGCGGGCTGGAGCACGTGGTCCGGGCGTCGCCCCACGCGTTCAACACCGAGGCGGAGATCGAGCGGTTCCTCGAGGAGCTCGACCGGGCACGTGCCTAGCGTCGCGGCGACGCGGGCCAATCAACGCTCGACGGATCCCGCCACCACGGGCGAAACTCCTCGTTCGCGCGAGAGGCCGGAGGCGTGACCCGCGCCGACGTTCCGTTCCGCCACCCCCTTTTCGTCGCCCGCCGGAGGCATCCGTGAGCAAACCCGAAGCCGGACCGCCCACCCTTCCGGCCGGCACGACTCCCGAGCAGATGGACAACGGTCTCGAGTACTTCGACTTCCGCGCCGGAAAGGGCCGCGCGGTGAAGGGTGGAGACCGGGTCAAGGTCCGCTACCACGCCTGGCTCACCGACGGCACGCTCGTCGCCCGCACCCCGGAGCCGCTCCAGTTCGTGGTGGGGGAAGAGACCGTGATCCGGGCGCTCGAAGAGGGCGTCCGCGGCATGGCCGCCGGCGCCGGCCGGCGTCTCATCGTTCCCTCGGACCTCGCCTTCGGCCCCGAGGGCAACGGATCCACGATTCCGCCCTACGCGACCCTGATCGTGGACGTGGAGCTCCTGGACGCTCGCCCGGACCGGTAGGCCCCGGATCCCGCTCTCGGCCAGCAAAACCTAGCATTTCGCTACGTCCGCCGCCCCCGGGAACCACGGGATCCGGCCCGGTCTTGACTCGCTCGCAGCCGGGGGGAGGCGTTGTTTGACACGCGATTCCGCGGATTGCTAGATTCGAAGAGCGTTCCCGGAATTTCGCTCCGCTCCCCCCGCCGGGTTCCCCGCTCCGTGAGAGGCCGTCTCTCCCGGATCGGAAGTTCGACTCGGTGGTTCCGGTGGATCGGCACACCTCCGCGCTTTTCGGCGCCGGACTGATGGAGGCCGGAACTATCCATGCCGACATCCTTGCAAGCCAGACATCAAGAGCCAACACCCGGGGATGATCGACTTTCCTCCAGAAAGGCGGCACGACGGATGCACCGGAACCTTCTCACCTTGCTGCTCTGCCTGATCGTGTGTTCGTTCACGTTCGCGCCGAACGCGAACGCACAGGACTACCTCGATGTCGTTTCGGTCTCGATCGACGGGGAGCCGACGGACCTCGAGGGCATCATCAACCTGATCGGGTCGGACACGCTCGACGACAACGACATCTCCACGACGGCGCCGACCGGTGACACGAGCGTCGAGTCGTGGCTCGAGCAACTCCTCGACCTTCTGGTTCAGCTCGGGCTGCTGCCCGGCGGGAACGACTAGACATGACGCGAACCCGGCTGAGCGACATCTCCGTGAGCGAGCGCGTGCGCCGCGCGGAGCTGCATCACAGCCGTGGCATGTACGCCCTCGCGCGCGAGGAGTACGCCTCGCTGCTCGACGGCACGTTGACGTTCGAGCCCGCGGCCGAGGCGGAGCTGACGGCGGCCTACGCCACCTGCTGCGTGGTGCTCGGTCGGAACGACGAAGCGGAAGCCGCGTTGACCCGGGCCCGTGCGTCGGCCGAGCTGTCGCCGGCCCAGAAGACGCGACTCGAGTCCGTCCTCGGGTTCGCGGAGCTGTCGCGCGGCAACTACGGAGCCGCCCGTTCGATCCTCACCGAGTGCGTGGATCAGATGCGGCTGGAAGGCGAGCGCCGCGGACTGCCGAAGGCGCTCCGCTGGCTGGCCCAGACGCACCTTCGCACCGGCAACCTCGAAGGGGCGTTCGAGGACGGCTACTGCGCGCTCGCGGAATCGCGTGCGCGCGGAGCGGAGGACGACGCGAGTCATGCGCACGCGGTGCTCTGCGTGGCCATGATGCAGCGCGGTCAGTACGACGCATCCATCGAGCACGGCAAGGAAGCGCTCGCGATCGCGACGCGGCTCGGCCATCAGACCGGAGTCATCCGGCACAACCTGAACCTGTCGGTGGCGATCCGACTCGCGGGCGATCTCGATCTCGCGGCGACGCACGCGCTGCGCGCGCTCGCGGCGGCCGAGGAGAACGACGCGGAAGTGCTCGCGATCAACGCGCGCCTGTCGGCGGGACGCGCTCTGCGGGAGGCGGGCCGACTGGAGGCGGCCCGCGAGCTCGTGGAGGGTGCTCTCTCGATCGCCACCCGGAGCGAGCGCGAACGCGACCACGTACTGGTGCTCGAGGATCTCGGCGATCTCGACTTCGCCACCGGGCAGACCCGGGCGGCGCTCGAGAAGTATCGTCTCGCGTGGCGCAAGGCGGAGACCATCGCCGCCCAGGGCGACCTCGTGGCGGAGCTCGGCTGGCGCATCGGTCTCGCGCAGCGCGAGCTCGGCGACACGGAAGGCGCGCGGAGCTGGATCGCGCGCAGCCTGGAAGTCGGCGAGCGCGCCGGCGAGCGCAAGGAATTCGCGCTCGCGCTGCGGGCGCGCGCGTACTGCCACGCGTCCGACGGCAACGAAGCCGAGGCGCGACGTGATCTCGAGGAAGCGTTGCGCACGCTCGAGGAGCTGCGGGTCCCCTACGAGATCGGCCGCACGCACGCGGCCTTCGCGGCCGTGCTCGACGAGTGCGGCGCGGACTCCGAGCGCGGCTCCACCGAGCGACTGCGGCACCTCGGTGCGGCGCGACGTTGCTTCGAGCGCGTCGGTGCCGCCCGCGAGCTCGCGGCCACCGAGGAAGCGGAGATGCGGCAGGCCAAGGACCGCGCGGTGCAGCGGATCTCACGCGGCACGGCGGCGCAATCCCGCGGCGGCCGGGCGCTCCAGGTGGACTGGAAGGCCCCGGCGTTCCTGAAGTCGCTCGGCGAGTGCCGCAAGCTCGGCCCCACGAGCCTCCCGCTGCTGCTGATCGGCGAGACCGGCACGGGCAAGACGTTGCTCGCGGAGGCGCTGCACGCGCTCGGCCGCGGCGACGAGGGCGAGTTCTTCCCGGTGAACTGCGCGGCGATGCCGGAACATCTCCAGGAGTCGGAGCTGTTCGGTCACCGCAAGGGCGCGTTCACGGGCGCGGAGCGCGAGCATCCCGGAATCTTCCGCGAGGCCGGCCGCGGCACCGTCTTCCTCGACGAGATCGACAAGACCACGCTCGAGTTCCAGGCGAAGCTGCTGCACGTACTGGACAACTGCGAGGTCCGTCCCGTGGGCTCCACGCGCCGCGTCACGATCGACGCCCGCATCATCTGCGCCACGAACCGCGACCTGTTCGCGCTCGTCGGCGACGGGAAGTTCCTCGCGGACCTGCACCACCGCCTGCTCGGCGGCGTGGTGGCGGTGCCGCCGCTGCGCGAGCGCTTCGAGGACCTGCCGACTCTCGTGGAGGCCCTCCTCAAGGACGTGTGCGGGCTCGAACGCGCCACGGTGCCGAACGTCTCTCCCGACGGTTGGGAGATGCTGCGGCGTCACGACTGGCCGGGCAACGTCCGCGAGCTCCGCTCGCTGCTGCACCGCGCGGTGGCGCTGCACCGCGACTCCACGTGGCTGACCGGCGAGATGTTGCTCGGCAGCGCGCCGATGGGCTCCACGCTGCACGGCCCGCGCGGCCCGCGTCCGCGCGGCGAACGTCCGCTCGTGGATCGGATGCAGAGCGCGGAGCGCGAGGAGATCCTGCGGGCGCTCGAGAAGGCGAACGGCGTGCGCCGCAAGGCGGCCGAGATCCTCGGAATCTCCTACCGGGGCCTCGGCAAGAAGATGGTCCGTCTCGGCATCACGAGCGACTCGTCGAACTAGCTCCGCGCGGCAACCCCTAGAACCGCAGCGACTCGCCGGCCTTCTGGGGCACGAACGCGCCGGGCAGGCGGAGGGAGACTCGCTTCTCCACCTGCGCCTCCTTCCCGGCCGGGATGTGGCACACCACGTACAGATCCGCGCCGATGAACTTCTCGATCATCGAGCGGCCGCCGCGGGTGGGCACCCACCAGAACGGGATGATCGCGACGTCGAGATCGCGCGACGCGAGGTCCAGCGCGGCGAGCGCCGGCGAGCCCAGATCCGTGTCGGCGAGGTGCGCGATCGTGCGCCCGTCGATCTCGAGCAGGAACGCGTAGTGCTCCACGTCGGCCCAGGCCTCGCCGCTGTGCGGCAGCGGGAAGTACTCCACCGTGATGTCACCGACCATGAGTTTCCCGGGCGCACCGTCCTCGGGCGCGATCGGCACGATGCCCGGGCGCGGCGAGCGATCGGCCCCGAACGTCACGTCGAGCGCGGTGGGCGACGCCGCAATCGGCACGTCGGGGCGCGCGGCAAAGAACTTCTGCGCGAAATCCATCTGGTAGTGATCCGCGTGCATGTGACTCACGAGCACGAGATCGACGCGATCGAACGGCGGCTCGGCCGCGATCATGGCATCGACCATCGGCTCCGGCACGACCGCCCACTCGCCGATCGGTTGGGACAGGAAGGGATCGACGAGCACGCCGTGGCCGTCGACCGTGACGAGGAAGCCCTCGTTCGCGAGGTACATGATGTCGATCGGGGTGCGGGTCGGGGACTCGTCGCCGCCGGCCGCGACCTCGATCGGCGCGACGCCGCCCGCCGACTCCGCGTCGGCCGCCCAACCGGTCGCGGCCGCAAGCAGGATGCCCGCGACGATCGGGAGGGAGCGCACTCCCCTCACGCGCGATTCCGGTACAGCTGCGAGTCGACCTGCGCGGCCATGCGCTCGGCCGTTCCCGGCGGCAGCTTCAGGAACTCCGCGATGCGATCGGCCTCGCGCCGGGAGTTCGTCACCACGTCCGAGTAGTGGATCTCGAGCATCTGCATGTTGTCGCGGACGGAAATCACGTTCTTCACCTTCTGGAGATGATCCTCGTACAGCTCGGTCATCCGCCGGTCCTCGGTCTCCGAGTCCTCGTTGCGGCGCTCGAGCATCTTCGCCTGGCTCGCGAGCACCTCTTCCATCGTCCGGGACATGAAGACGATCCGGTAGTCGTTCTCTCCGGGCAGATACGGAAGCAGGAACGAGATCACCTTGAGGGCCTTGCCCCGTGCCTCGCGCACCCAGCTCCGGTCCGCCCCCCGCTTGTCCAGGTCCTTCACCCGCTCGTGCTCGTAGTAGCCGCGCGGGTTGTCTTCATCCGCGACCCGGATACCATCCTGAAAGGCGGGGATCCCTGCGGCGTCCAACATCTTCATGGCCATCGAGGTTCCCGAGCGCGGGAGCCCGGAGACGATGATGACGGGTTCGCCGCGACCGCGGCCGAAGAGATTGTCGAGCCAGCCCATTGGTTTCTCCGCGTACTCTGGGGCCCTGCGCGTTCGTCCCCGAGATTCGGCGACGGACCCGGTGGGCGGAATGTCCCGCCGTCGGGCGGACCGTCTCGGCAGTGTAGCGGATTTTCCGGCGCCGCGGTCACGTCGCGCGGGAGGACACCGTGTCCGGGGGTTCCCCTTGCGTCGGGTGGCGATTCCTGGCAAGGATTCCACCCCTCGGGAGAGAAGGTGCGGCGCTGGCGGCGCAACGTCGCGCACTTCCCGGAGCACCCGCGGGGACGGGCCGGAACGACCGAATCGCACCGTGGGCCCGGGCGTCCCGCCGGCCCTCGCGATCGGCACGTGAGAAAGGATGCAAGCTCGATGATGAACGTCTCTCGAATGGTGGTTCCGGTCTTCGCCGCTCTGGCACTTCTTCCGCGGGCCGGTGCCGCCGCGGAGATCGAGGTCGTGAAGGAAGGACCGAAGGTCGGCCTGAACGGACTCTCCTTCGAAGCCGGTGTCGCCCTGCCGGACAAGGGAGACGCGGCGTTCCTGTACGGAGGTCGGCTCTACCTCGGGAATCTGTTCACGAACTGGCTTCATTTCTCGGCCGGTCTCACACGCTGGAACACGAACCTCGACCCGAAGGAGCTGGCCCAGGACGTCGCCGGGGAGATCTCCGACACCCGCGTGTTCGGCGCACTGCAGGCGCACCTGTTCACGGTCAAGAGCGTGGCCACCTACGCGGGCGCGGGACTCGCGTTCCATCGCGTCGGCGCGTCCATCGCCGACGATCCGGATCTCGAGGACGCGATCAAGGGAACGAAGGTCGCGCCGGAGTTCTCGCTCCAGCTGACACTGCCGGCGGGTGCGTTCGAGCTGGGGACGGAGTTGCGTCGCGAGATCGTGGAAGACGCGGACAACTGGTCGATCGGTTTTCTCGCCGGAATCCACTGGTCCGGCCCGCGCAAGCGCGGCTACCAGGCCGAGCAGGAGGCGAAGCTCAAGGTGGACGCGACGTCGAGCGCCAAGACGCCGGTCCCCACGACGATCGAGGTCAACACGGCCCCGACCGAGGTCGCGGTGACGCCGCCGGCGCCCCCGACCACGGCACCGAAGGTCGAGGTTCCCGAGCCCGTCCGCGACGACCTGCGCGAGGTGCGGGAGGAGAACGCGCAGCTCAAGAAGCGGCTCGAGCAGATCGAGGAACGCGAGCGGGATCGCGCGTTGAACGAGGAGCGCGCGCGACGCGAGGCCGCCGAGAAGGAGAACGCGCGGCTGGCGGCGGAGCTCCAGGCCGCGCTGGCGAGTACGCAGAAGAAGGCCGATGCGCCCGCGACCGACGTGGGTCTGAGCTCCGGCTCCCAGACCTTGCTGCTCACGTTCAGCGACTCGGTGATGTTCTCGTCCGGGACCGCCGACCTGTCGGCGGGCGCCGTGACCGAGCTCGGTCGCGTGGCGCAGGTGCTGCGCGCACACCCGGGCGCCACGATCGTGATCGAGGGCCACACGGACTCGGCCGGAAACCCGGTCTCGAACCAGGAGCTCAGTCAGCGCCGGGCGGATTCGGTCAAGTCGGCGCTGGTCGCGGCCGGCATCGCCGGGTCCCGCATCGAGACGATCGGCGCGGGCTCCTCGCGGCCGATCGCGGACAACACCACGGCCTCGGGGCGCGCCATGAACCGTCGGGTCGAGATCCAGATCCGACCGGCCGGCGCGGAGTAGCCGGCGGCTCCGGCTCCCGGATCTTTCCGTCCGGGAGCCGGGGGGCCCGCCGCCCTCCCGCCGCCG
>JAGQIB010000201.1:4368-13154 GCA_020431545.1 Gemmatimonadota bacterium | reverse complement strand
GCATCACGTTCAGGATGATGCCGCCGAGGAACGCGAGCAGCAGGTAGCGCAGCAGCGCGGCGGCTCCGGTCGCGGCGGCCGGCGCGGCCGCGGCCGTCTCCAGGAACGACTTGCCGCCGGTGAAGATCGGCGCCGTCGACGCGACGGCCGCGACCCCCTCGGGCGCGACGTCGACCGGCACCTCGAACGTGAGCAGCCACGGCTCGTGCCGCTCCACGCTTCCGATCTCGACCACGGCGGGCAGCAGCACGGCCGAACCCGCTTCCACCGAAGCGTCGACCTCCACCGGGATCACCACCGCGAGCGTCTTTCCGTCCGTGCGGAACTCGCCGTCGCGCATCCAGATCTCCTCGGACGGGCGCGGCAGGAACGTGGAGTGCGCGAGATCGAAGCCGTCGAGGCCGTCGAAGATCACGGCGATCTCGCCGCTTTCGCCCGGCGCGATGCGGGTGGGGTTCTGCTGGACGTGCACCGCGACCCGCTCGAGCGACGAGATCGGCTGCGGGTGGCGCGCGCGCGCCTCGCCGAACGCGGTGAGCACCGCCTCGGCCGCCGGGCGGATCTCGGACTCCACGGGCAGGCGCAGCGAGACGTCGCCGCCGCCGGGGATGCAGATGTCCTTGCACTGGAGCCAGTCGACGGTGGCGTCGATCGGGACGCGCCCGCCGACCGGAAGGTCGTCCGGAGCCGTGATCTCGGTGAGCAGCAACACCTTGTCCGCGTAGCCGAACGTGACCACGTCGCCTTCCTCGGCGTACCGGTGCGGCACCGGCCACTCGATCGGCCCGGCGGTGAAGCCGTCCGGGAGGACCCAGTCGATCGTGGTGGGCAGGCCGGCGTCGCCGCCGTTCTCCCAGTAGGTGTGCCAGCCGGGCTGCATGCGGATCTCGACGGCGACCGTGAACGTGGTGCCGGGCGCGATCGCGTCGGCCTCGGAGAGGAGGCGCGCGGTGACGGTCCCCTCGTGTTCGCTGCCGCCGAGCAGCGTGCCGCCGGAGCCGTCGTCGACGGAAGGGGCGGCGGCGAGCGGGGCGGCGGTCGCGAACAGCGCGACCGTGCCGGCGAGGAGCAGTCGGGCGAGAACTCTCATGAGGCCTCCGAGTCGTGCCGGTCGTTCCCTCGGTCCGGCGCCGCGCAGTCCCGGCGCCGCGGGGCTTCGACTAGAACAGCGTGTAGATGAAGGGCGCCACGGAGCTGGAAGTGAACAGGATCAGCGCGCCGAGCACCACCAGAACCACCACGACCGGGGTCAACCAGAGCTTCTTGCGGACCTTCAGGAAACCCAGGAACTCCCGGATGATTCCGACGCGGCTCGCCATCGACGTCCCCTTCTCCTTCCGGCCTCGCGGGCCCGGGCCGGGGCATCCCCCGGCGGACTAGTACTGGCGCTTCAAGCGCTCCGGGTCGAACGGACCGTCCTCGCGACGGATCCAGTACGACGGTCGATTTCGGTCGATCTTGCGGTCCAGCGGGTCCTTGCCCAGGGCCCGGCTGATCAGCCCGTACGGAGTGAACACCACGTAGAAGACCACGGCGAGCAGAACCCAGGTCAAGGCCTGGGCGATCCCGTGGGCCACGGGCATCCAGACCCGGTGCAACGGGCCCAGGGCCGCCGGCCAGGCCAGTCCCAGGGTCGCGAGCACCGGGGCGGCCCCCAGGAGCCACTTCACGGGCTCCGGATGGCCCCGCCAGGTCAGCACGCCGGCCCAGATGAGACAGACCACCCCCAAGGACAGTCCGAAGTTCCGCAGTTCCTTGGCCGTGGGCGGGGTCTTCATTCGCTAGTCCGCCTCGAAACGTCGGCCGGCGCGGACCCGCTCGATCACGGCCGGGTCCTGGTCCGTCTTCCGGAGGACGAAGGGGCCGGCCACGAGGACGTCCATCTCTGTGCCGAGGAAGCAGTTCCAGGCGTCCTCCGGCGTGCACACGATCGGCTCGCCGCGGACGTTGAACGACGTGTTGATCACGAGCGGACACCCCGTGCGCGCGTGAAACTCCTCGAGCAGGCGATGGTAGCGGGGATTCGTCTCGCGGTGAACTGTCTGCACGCGCGCGGAGTGGTCCACGTGGGTGATCGCGGGGACGTCGCTCCGCGGGACCTTCAGCAGGTCGATGCCGGTCTTCCCGGCGTCTTCGGGCGACGGGGCGCGACGTCTCTCCGGGCGCACGTGCGTCACGAGCAGCATGTACGGACTCGCCACGCCCTCCTCGAACACCTCACCGGAGCGCTCCGCCAGGACGCTCGGCGCGAACGGCCGGAACGACTCGCGGTACTTGATCTTGAGGTTCATGCGCGACTGCATGTCGGGATCGCGCGCGTCCCCGAGGATCGAACGGCCGCCGAGCGCGCGCGGACCGAACTCCATGCGTCCCTGGAACCAGCCCACCACGTTGCCGGCGGCGAGAATCTCCGCCGTGCGCGACGCGACGTCTTCATCCGCGACCTCTTCGTACTTCGCGCCGGCGGAATCCAGGAATGCGCGGATCGCGTCCCGACCGAACTCGGGGCCGAGGTAGCTGCCGTGCTGCGCGTCGGCGCGGGAGGCGTCGACCACGCGCGGGTGCCCGAACTTGCGGTGCGAGAGCTCGAGCGCCACGCCCAGCGCGCCCCCGGCGTCGCCGGCCGCGGGCTGGATCCAGAGATCCTCGAAGATCCCTTCGCGCAGCAGGCGACCGTTCGCCACGCAGTTCAGGGCCACGCCGCCGGCCATCACGAGGTGCTTCATGCCGGTTTCCCGTCGCACGTGCATCGCGAGCTTCAACAGACAGTCCTCGAGCACGACCTGGATCGATCGCGCGAGATCCATCTCCTTCTGCGTCACGCGCGAGTCCGGCGTCTTCGGCGGCCCGCCGAACAGGTCGTGGAACTTCCGCGACGTCATCCGGAGTCCGGAGGGATAGTCGAAGTAGTCGAGGTTCAGGCGGAACGAGCCGTCGTCCTTCACGTCGATCAGGTGGTCGCGGATCTCGTTCACGTACGTCGGCTCGCCATACGGCGCGAGGCCCATGAGCTTGTACTCGCCCGAGTTCACGCGGAAGCCCGTGTAGTACGTGAACGCCGAGTACAGCAGCCCGAGCGAGTGCGGGAACCGGATCTCGCCCAGCAGCTCCATCGTGGCGTCGCGGCCTGCGCCGAACGTCGTGGTGGCCCACTCGCCGACTCCGTCCACGGTGAGGATCGCGGCCTCCCGGAACGGCGACGGATAGAACGCGGAGGCCGCGTGCGACACGTGATGCTCCGCGAAGTAGATCGGCGCATCGGTGCCGAGCTCCTTCGCGATCCGATCCGGCAGGAACAGCTTCTCGTTCAGCCAGACCGGCATGGCGGTCTGGAAGGAGCGCAGGCCGTGCGGCGCGCAGGCGAGGTACGTCTCGAGCAGGCGCTCGAACTTCAGGAACGGCTTGTCGTAGAAGCCCACGGCGTCGATCTGATCGGGCCGCAGGCCGGCGATCTCCAGGCACGACTCGATCGCGCGGTGCGGGAACTCGGGATCGTGCTTCTTGCGCGTGAAGCGCTCCTCCTGCGCCGCCGCCACGAGGCGCCCGTCCGTCACCAGGCAGGCGGCGGCGTCGTGGTACCACGCGCTGATCCCGAGGATGTTCAAGTCGGCGTCGCCCGGAAGGAGGAGGGAGGCGTGGATTTTCGCAAGTGGTTACGGCACGTCGAGTTAGCAGTGTAGCAACGGCGGCCGAGCTCGGTCAACGGAACGCGGAACGGGCGAGTCCCCGGCGGACCGTCCCCCGTCCGGGGCGACGCTTGCCACCTCCTGCGGGACGGGCTAACGTGCGACCGGCTCGACGGTTCCGAACCCCGGAGCGATCCGTTTGCGAGACGAAATCCGCGCCCTCTGGCCCGAGCTCGACTGGATCCAGGATCCCGCCCTGCGCGAAGCGACCACCCGGACCTGGGAGGTCGCCCTCTCCCGGAGCCCGCTGACTCCGGACGACCTGAACGAGATCCCCTTCACGCTCCTGGTCAAGGACCTGGACGTGACCTTCATGGAGCACAAGCGTGCCGTGGTGCACATCGCGCGCCGTTCCGCGGAGGCCATGACCGAGTTCTTCGGCGGCAAGCTCCCGATCCACCCGGACACCGTGATCGCCGGCGCGATCCTGGCCGACGTGGGCAAGGTGCTCGAGTACGAGAAGCGGGATGGGAAGGCCGTGCAGTCGCCCCGCGGCGAGATGCTGCGCCACCCGTTCACCGGAGTCGCGGTGGCCATGGAGTGTGGCGTGCCGGACGAGGTCTGTCACATCATCGCGGCCCACGCGGCCGAGGGCGATCTCGTGAAGCGCACGACCGAGGCCTACATCGTGCACCACGCGGATTTCATGAGCTACCTGCCGTTCAAGAATCGCCGATGAGTCGCGCCGCGGAGAAACGCTGGCTCGCGATCGCGTGCGGGATCCTGTCGCGCCCCACCGCGACGTGCCTGGAGCACTCGCCCGCGAACTGGGTGCGGGACTTCGCCGCGCAGCGCAAGCTGCCCTGCGAAGCGGATCGCTACGGCAACCTGCTCGTGAAGTACCCCGGGCGCGGCTCGAAACCGAAGACGCCGCCGATCGTGCTGGTGGCGCACCTGGATCATCCCGGTTTCGTGGTGAGCGACGTGCAGGGCGATCGCGCGCAGCTCGAGTTCCGGGGCGGCGTGCGACGCGTGCACGCGAAGCGCGGAACGAAGCTCGAGTTCTTCACGGTGGGGCGCGACAAGCCGATCGGACAGGGCGAGCTGGTGTCGAGTTCCGAGAAGGGGGCGCGCCGCGCCGGCATGCTCGGCTCCGCGGTGGCGCGGATCACGTCGGGCCGGGCCGCGGCCGGCGACTTCACGATGTGGGCGTTTCCCGGCTACTCGGAACGCGACGGCCGGATCGTATCGCGGTGCTGCGACGACCTGCTCGGCGCGGCCGCGGCGCTCGCCACGCTGGACGAGATGGTGCGCGAACGCCCGCGCGGCGCACACGTGTGGGGCTGGTTCACGCGCGCGGAGGAGGTCGGTCTCTACGGCGCGCTGGCCGGCATCACCGGCCGCACGATTCCGAAGGATGCCCGTCTGCTGTCGCTGGAAACGTCGCGGGCGTTGCCACACGCGCCGCAAGGCGGCGGCGTGATCGTCCGCGTGGGCGACGCGATGTCGCTGTTCGACCCGCCGCTCATGGGCGCGCTGCACTCGATCGCGAAGGAGCTGGCGGCCGCCGAACCGACGTTCCGCTACCAGCGTCGCCTCATGGACGGCGGCAGCTGCGAGGCCACCGCGTTCTGCGCGGCGGGCCGGCGCGCCGGCGGTCTTGCCGTGCCGCTCGGCAACTACCACAACATGGCCGGCCTGGACGGCGGCGCGGTCGGCATCGGACCGGAGACCGTCGCGATCCCGGACTACCTCTCCGAGGTGCGCCTCCTGGTGCACCTCGCGAGCCGCAGCGCGCGCCTGCTCGAACTGGAGTCGCAAACCGCCGAGTGGATCGGCCCGTCCACCGAGAAGGCGCGCGAGATGCTGCTCGCGTCGCCGCTCGATCCGCCACGTCGCAACCGGGCGAGGAGCCGCCGGTGAGCGCGGCCGGGCGGGCGGAGGCGGCGGAGCGCCGGGACCTCCTCGATCGCCTGGTCGAGTCGTATCAGCGGGCGCAGGTCAGTTTCGAATCGCTCCGGCCGTTCCACGTACGCGACGTGCTGCTCGTGGCGAGCCTCTACGACTCGTACACGCTCGCGGAAGACGGCCGCCTCGCGGAGCAGATCCTCGGCGAGTTCCACAACCTCTCGCTCACCGCGCCGGCCTACATCACGCGGGTCGCCACCGCCGAGCGCGCGCTGGAGGCGTTGCGGCACCGACGTTTCGATCTCGTGATCACCATGGCGCGCGTCGGCGACCTCTCGGTGCAGGAGTTCGGCGAGACCGTGCGCCGGATGCACCCGGGCCTGCCCGTCTACCTGATGACCTACGACACGCGCGAGCTCGCCTTCCTCGAGGGAAGCGAGACCGAGGTCCACGGGATCGACAAGGTGTTCATGTGGCGCGGCGACGTCCGCCTGTTCCTCGCCGTCATCAAGCTCACCGAGGACAAGCTCAACGTCGAGCACGACACCGCGGTCGGCCAGGTGCGGGTGCTGATCCTGGTGGAGGACAGCATTCCCTTCTACTCGTCGTACCTGCCGATGCTGTTCGACGAGATCATGAAGCAGACGTCCTCCCTGATCCAGGAGGGCGTGAACCTCACCCAGAAGCTGCTGCGCATGCGCGCGCGCCCCAAGATCCTGCTCGCGTCGACGTACGAGGAGGCCTGGGAGCTGTACGAGAACTACCGCGAGGTCGTGCTCGGCATCATCTCGGACGTGCGCTTCCCGCGGGAAGGCGTCGTCGATCCCGAGGCCGGTGTGGAGCTGCTGCGCACGATCCGCCGCACCGATCCGTACACGCCGCTCGTCCTCCAGTCGTCCGAGAACCGCTTTGCGGAGACCGCCACCTTCCTCGGCGCGACGTTCCTGCACAAGCGGTCGCCCACGCTGCTGCAGGAGTTCCGCCGCTTCATGCTCGACAATCTCGGGTTCGGCGACTTCGTGTTCCGTCTGCCGGACGGCACCGAGGTCGGGCGCGCGAGCGATCTGCGCCAGATGGTCGACGTCCTGGAGACCGTGCCCAAGGAGTCGCTGCAGTTCCACGGCCGCCTGAACCACTTCTCGAACTGGCTGATGGCGCGCACCGAGTTCTCCGTGGCGGCGGCGCTGCGCGAGAAGCGGGTCCACGACTTCGACGACGTCGACGAGATGCGCGCCTACCTCAAGGCCACGCTCCTCGCGTTCCGTCAGAGCACGCGGCGCGGCGTGGTGGAGGACTTCGATCCCGATCGCTTCGACGAGAACTCGCGATTCGTCCGCATCGGCGGCGGCTCGCTCGGCGGCAAGGGGCGGGGGCTCGCGTTCGCGCACGAGCTCCTGTCGCGGCTGGACCTCGAGTCGGTGGGCACCATGCGGATCGCGGTGCCGCGGTCGGCCGCGCTCGGGACCGAGGTGTTCGATCAGTTCCTCGAGCAGAACGACCTGCTCACGTTCGCGCTGCACGAGGACGACGATCAGACCATTCTCCGCCGGTTCCTGGCCGCGAAGATGCCGCACGACGTGGTGCAGATGCTGGATCAGTTGCTCGAGCACGTTCGCTGGCCGATCGCGGTGCGTTCCTCCAGCCTGCTCGAGGACTCGCACTTTCAGCCGTTCGCCGGCATCTACTCCACGCTGATGCTCCCGAACACGAACGAGGACCGGGAGGTGCGCCTGCAGCAGCTCCTGGATGCGATCAAGTTCATCTACGCGTCCACGTTCTTCGCGAACGCCAAGGCGTACATCTCCACCACGCCCAATCGCATGGAAGAGGAGAAGATGGGCGTGGTGATCCAGCAGATCGTGGGCCGCCGTCACGAGAACGTCCTCTATCCGCACGTGTCCGGCGTGGCGTGCTCCTGGAACTTCTATCCGGTGGAGCGGATGCGCACCGAGGAGGGGATGGCGAGCATCGCGCTCGGGCTCGGCAAGACGGTGGTGGAGGGCGGGCGCGCGGTGCGGTTCTCGCCGACGCACCCGGAATCGCTGCCTCAGTTCTCGGTGATCCACGACATTCTCGAGAACGCGCAGCGCGATTTCTGGGCGCTGGACCTCACGCGCCCGGTCGACTTCCTGCGTCCGGACTCGAACCTCACGCGGCTCGACCTCGAGGACGCGGAGCGACACGGCACGCTCGCGTACGTCGGCTCGACGTATCTCCGCGAGAACGACGCGGTGGTCGACGGCATCTCGCGGGACGGCATCCGCCTCGTGACGTTCGCGCCGATCCTCAAGCACGGACTCGCGCCGCTCGCCGAGACATTGCGCGTGCTCCTCGACGTGGGAGTGCACGGTCTTTCCGGCCCGGCCGAGATCGAGTTCGCGCTCGACCTCGAGTCCACGGAGACCCACACCGCGGAGTTCGCGTTCCTGCAGATCCGTCCCGTGCCGATCCAGGGCGCCGGCGGCGACCTCATCGGCGACGTTCGCGACGAGGACGTCCTCGCGCGCTCGCCGCACGCGCTCGGCAACGGCCGCTTCTCGAACATCCGCGACATTCTCCTCGTGCCGCGCGGGCGCTTCAGTCGCGAGCACACGATCGACATCGCCAGCGAGGTCGAGAAGCTCAACGCGGAGCTCGTGGCGGCGGGGCGTCCCTACCTGCTGATCGGTCCGGGGCGCTGGGGGACGGCGGATCGCTGGCTCGGCGTGCCGGTGAGCTGGAAGCAGATCTCCGGCGCGCGCGTCATCCTGGAGCACGACCTGGAGGACCTGGTGGTGGAGCCCTCGCAGGGCACCCACTTCTTCCACAACATGACGAGTCACGGCATCGGCTACTTCCACGTGATGAAGCGCGGCGGGGGCTCGCTGGACTTCGCCTGGCTCGATTCGCTGAAGCCGACCCGGAGTCTCCGCTGGCTCGATCACGTCCGCCTCGACGTGCCGCTGGAGGTGCGCATCGACGGGCGCGCCGGCGAAGGTGTCATCCTCAAGCAGCCTCCCCACGAGACCGACGGTCCAGCATGAGGATCTTGAAGTTCGGGGGCTCCTCGCTCTCGACGCCGGAGAGGATCCGGTCGGTGACGGACATCGTGGCGGCGGCGCGGCGGGCAGATCGCGTCGCCGTCGTGGTGTCCGCGTTCGGCGGGGTCACGGACTCGCTGCTCGGCCTCGCGCGGGCGGCGGCGGCGGGCGAGCCGGACTGGCGTCCGCGGCTGGGCGAGATCGTGGCGCGCCACCGGGAGGCGCTCGAGGC
>JAGQIB010000201.1:0-4309 GCA_020431545.1 Gemmatimonadota bacterium | reverse complement strand
CGCACGGCGTGTCGCTGCTGCGGGAGGCGACTCCCCGGACGCTCGATCGCATCCTGAGCGCGGGGGAGCGCGCGTCGTCGCTCGCCGTGGCCGCGGCGTTCCGTGCGGCGGGGATGCCGGCGCTGGCGACGGATGCCCGCGAGCTGATCGTGACCGGCGCCGAGTTCGGCTCGGCCCGCGTGCTCGAAGCGCCCACCCGGGAGCGGATCCGGGCCGCGTTCGAGGATCCGGCGCCGCTGCGCGTGGTGACCGGATTCGTGGCGGCCACGGAGCAGGGAGAAACGACGACGCTCGGCCGCGGCGGCTCCGACTACACGGCGTCCATCCTCGGCGACGCGCTCGACGCCGAGGCGGTGGAGCTCTGGACGGACGTGGACGGCGTGCTCACCGCCGATCCCCGCGCCGTGCCCGCCGCGCGGGCGCTCGCGGCCCTCGGCTACGACGAGCTGCTCGAGCTCTCGCACTTCGGCGCGAAGGTCGTGCACCCGCCGAGCGTGCACCCCACCCGCCGGCGCGGCATCCCGCTGCTGATCAAGAACACGTTCCATCCCGAGGTGCCGGGCACGCGGGTGACGGCGGATCCGCCCCGCGGCGACGAGACGCCGATCCGCGGCCTCGCCTCCATCCGCGACGTGACGTTGCTGCGCCTCGAGGGTGACGGCATGGTCGGCGTTCCCGGCATCGCCGCCCGCCTGTTCGGGGCTCTCGCGCGCCATCGCGTGTCCGTGATCATGATCAGCCAGGCCTCGAGCGAGCACTCGATCTGCTTCGCGGTCGCGCCGGACGCGACCGAGCCGGCGCGACACGCGGTGGAGGAGGAGTTCGCGGCGGAACGTCGCGCGGGGCTCGTGGACGCGCTCGTGGTGGAGCGCGATCTGTCCGTGATCGCGGCGGTCGGCGAGGGGATGCGCGAACGGGCCGGCGTGGCCGGGCGCCTGTTCGGCGTGCTCGGTCGGCGCGGGGTGAACGTGCGCGCGATCGCGCAGGGCAGCTCCGAGATCAACATCTCGCTCGTGGTCGGCGGTGGCGACGAGCGCCGCGCGCTGAACGCGGTACACGACGCCTTCTTCGGGGCCGGGGAACGTCAGGTGCGGCTGTACCTCGCGGGACCGGGCGGTGTGGGCCGCGCGTTGCTCGCACAGGTCGCGGCGCGCGAGGCGGAGCTGGTGAAGGAGCGCGGCTATCGTCTGATCGTGGCCGGCCTCGCGGATTCGCGTGGCGCGCGGATGGACCCCGAGGGATGGCCGGCGTCGGAGGCCGTGGCGCGGCTGAGGGAAACGGAGTCGCGCGAACCGCTCGCGGAGCTGGTGGCGGCGGCCGCGCGCGATCCGCAGGCCGTGTTCGTGGACTGCTCGGCGAGCGCCGCCGTCGCCGCGACGTATCCCTTGCTGCTCGCGGCCGGCACGCCGGTGGTGACCGCGAACAAGCTGCGCCCGGCCGGCCCCCTCGCGGACTGGCGCGCGCTCCGCGCGACGCCCGCGCGATTCCGGTTCGAGACCACGGTCGGCGCCGCGCTCCCGGTGGTGACCACGATGTCGGATCTGGTCGCGACCGGCGACGAGATCTCGAAGGTCGACGGCGTGCTCTCCGGCACGCTCGCCTACGTGTTCGACGAGGTCGCGAACGGCCGACGTTTCAGCGGCGCGGTCCGCAAGGCCCACGACCTCGGCTACACGGAGCCCGATCCACGGGAGGACCTCGGCGGTCGCGACGCCGGCCGCAAGATCCTGATCCTCGCGCGTCTCGCGGGCTGGGAGTTCGAGCCCGCCGACGTTTCGATCGAGCCGGTGCTTCCCTCCGGCAAGTGGAACGAGTACTCGGTGGAGGAGTTCTGGAAGCGGCTGCCGGATCTCGACGACGCCTTCGAGCTGCGCCAGCGGGAGGCCGCCTCACGCGGGGAGCGCCTCGTGTACCTCGCGAGCGCCACGTCGGCGGGGGCGAGCGCCGGCCTCGTGTCCGTCCCCGCGGATCACCCCGCGGCGACGCTCCGCGGCACGGACAGTCTGGTCGCGATCCGTTCTCGGCGATACGCTTCGGCACCGCTCGTCGTGCGCGGGCCCGGGGCCGGGCCCGAGCTGACGGCGTCCGGCGTGTTCGCCGACATCCTGCGCGCCGTGAGTGAAAGGTAGATCGATGACCGATCGGAAGCGGATTCCCGTGGCGGTGCTCGGGGCCACCGGCAGCGTGGGCCAGCGCTTCGTGGAGCTGCTGCTGGGGCATCCGTGGTTCGAGCTGCGCGCGGTCGCGGCGTCGGATCGCTCGGCCGGCCGCGCGTACCGCGAGGCCGCGCGCTGGCTGCAGGCGGCGCCGCTGTCTCCGGAGATCGGAGGCCTCCCTGTCCGACCGTGCGAGCCGGGCGCGGTGGGAGACTGCCCGCTCGTGTTCTCGGCGCTGGACTCCTCCGTGGCGGGCGAGGTGGAGAAGGCGTTCGCGGCGGCGGGGCGCGTGGTGGTCTCGAACTCCAAGAACCATCGCATGGACCCGGACGTGCCGCTCGTGGTGCCGGAAGTGAATCCGGATCACGTGGAGCTCGTGCGCGCGCAGCCCGGTCCTGGCGCGATCCTCACGAATCCGAACTGTTCCACGATCGGGCTCGTGCTCGCGCTCAAGCCGCTCGCGGATGCGTTCGGGATCGAGAGCGTGAACGTCGTCACGATGCAGGCGCTCTCGGGCGCGGGCATCCCCGGCGTGCCGAGCCTCTCCGCGCTCGACAATGTGATCCCGTTCATCGCCGGCGAGGAAGAGAAGATCGAGAACGAGACGCGCAAGATCCTCGGTCGCCTCGACGGAGCGCGCATCGCCCCCGCCGACGTCACGGTGAGCGCCGCCTGCAACCGTGTTTCCGTGATCGACGGCCACCTGGAGTGCGTGTCGGTGAAGCTCCGGAAGAAGGCGTCGGCGGGCGATCTCGAATCCGCGTGGCGGGACTTCTCGGCGGAACCGCAGGCGCGGAAGCTGCCGAGCGCGCCGGCCGCGCCGATCGTGTTCCTGCGCGAGGACGACGCGCCGCAGCCCCGGCTGCACCGCGACCTCGGGGGCGGCATGGCCGCTTCCGTGGGGAGGCTCAGGCCGTGCCCGCTCCTGGACTGGAAGTTCGTGACGCTCTCCCACAACACGATCCGCGGGGCGGCCGGCGGGTCGCTGCTCCTCGCCGAGCTCGCGGTCGCGCGCGGATTGCTGAAGTGAGCATCGTCACCGCGTGGGCGCCCGGGAGCGTCTCGAACGTGAGCTCCGGCTTCGACGTGCTCGGCTTCGCGATCGAGGAGCCCGGGGACCGGGTGACGGCGACGCGCGAGGACGCGGCCGGCGTGCGCATCACGGAAGTGCGCGGCGACGACGGCCGTCTTCCGCGCGGCGCCGGGGAGAACACCGCGGGGGTGGCGGCGCGGCAGTTGCTCGCGCATCGTGGCGATCCGTTCGGCGTGTCGCTCGTCCTCGAGAAGGGGATGCCGCTCGCGTCGGGGCTCGGTTCGAGCGCGGCGAGTGCGGTGGCGGCGCTCGTGGCCGTGGACGCGCTGTTCGATTCGCCCACGCCGCGCGAGGTGCTGCTGCGCTGCGCGATGGAGGGAGAGCGGATCGCGTGCGGGACGGGGCATGCGGACAACGTCGCGCCTTCGCTGTACGGCGGGTTCGTGCTCGTGCGCGGGCGCGGCGAGTCGGTGCGCGTGGACTCGTTGCCGGTGCCGCCGGAGCTGTGGTGCGCGGTCGTGCACCCGCACCTCGAGGTGCCCACGCGCGAGGCGCGCTCGAAGCTGCCGGACCGAGTGGCGCTCGCCGACGCAGTGGCCCAGGCCGGAAACGTCGCGGCGCTGGTGGCGGGTCTCGCGGTGGGCGACACGGAGCTGCTCGCGAGCGGGATCGAGGACCGGTTCGCCGAGCCGGTCCGGACGGATGCGGTGCCGGGATTCGCGGCGGCGAAGGCGGCGGCGGGCGACGCCGGCGCGTGCGGGTGCGGCCTCTCGGGCTCGGGCCCCACGATGTTCGCCTTCGCGCCGGATCGCAGCGCCGCGGAGCACGTCGCGGTGGCGATGCGAGAGGCGCTCGCCCGGGCCGGCGCGGGCGACGGAACGGATCTCTGGATCTCGCGCGTCGGCGTCCCCGGCGCGCGCGTGCTGTGAGGCGCGCTTGAGATACGTCAGCACCCGCGGGAACACCCCGCCGACGTCCGCGACGGAGGCGCTGCTCCACGGTCTCGCGCCGGACGGCGGCCTCTTCTTTCCGGAGCGCATCCCGGCGCTCGATCCGGCGACCCTCGCGGGTCTCCGGAACTCCAGCGTCCCAAAGGTCGCGGCGGCCATGATGCGCCCGT
>JAGQIB010000200.1 GCA_020431545.1 Gemmatimonadota bacterium | reverse complement strand
TCGAACATCGACGTCAACGTCTCGATCGGCACGATCTGGTCGATCCACCGTCGCGTCTCGCAGGCGGGGCCCGGCTCGGCCTCCGACGTACTCCAGCCGGGAATCCGCCAGCTCGCCGCCGGCTACGTCCTCTATGGTTCCAGCACGATGCTCGTGTACACCGTCGGTCGCGGCGTGCACGCGTTCACGCTCGATCCCTCGATCGGTGAGTTTCGCCTCTCCCACTACGATCTGAAGATGCCGGAGCAGGGCTCGATCTACTCGATCAACGAGGGCAACTTCCCCTACTGGGCGCCGGAGACGCAGCAGTGGGTCCGCGCGCTCAAGGGCAAGGAGAATCCCGCCGGCAAGCCGCAGTCGCTCCGCTACATCGGCTCCCTGGTGGCGGACTTCCACCGGACGCTGTTCAAGGGCGGGGTCTTCGCCTACCCGCTGGACCACAAGGACCCCGACAACCCGCGCGGCAAGCTGCGGGTCCTGTACGAGGCGGCCCCGATCGCGATGATCGCGGAGAACGCGGGCGGCATGGCATCCACCGGAACACAGCGGATTCTCGATCTCGTCCCCCGCTCGCTGCACGAGCGAACGCCCCTGTTCGTGGGGAGCCGGAAGGACGTGCAGTTCGCCCAGACGTTCCACCTCGCGGAGAAGGCGGCGGGTTGAGGACGCGCACGATCCTCGGGCTGTTCGCCCACCCGGACGATGAGTCGATGGGGCCCGGCGCCACGCTCGCGAAGTACGCGGCCGCCGGGCACCGCGTGGCCGTGGTCACCGCGACCAGCGGCGGCGCGGGACGACTGTTCCGGGAGCGCCCGGCGGACGCGGAGGGCCGCGCCGAGCTCGAACGCGTGCGGCAGGAGGAGACCCGGGCCGCAGCCGCGATTCTCGGCATCGAGCACCTCGGGTTCCTGGGCTGGCCGGACGGCGGCCTGCGCGGTCTCGACATCCTGGAGATCGAGGAGGAGTTCGCCGCGATCATTCGCCGGGAGCGACCCGACGTGGTGATCACGTTTCACGGCTCGGGAATCTCCTACCATCCGGATCATCGGGTCGTCACGCTCGCGACGGTCGGCGCGTTCCAGGGGGCCGGACACGCCGACTGGTATCCGGATGGTCCGCTCCGGGAGCTTGCACCCCACGCCCCGGAGCGCCTCTACCTCTACACGCCGTTCCGGCGCAGCATCGTTCCGGACTGGCCGCGCCGCGTGTACCCCGCGGACGACGCGGAGATCACCACGGTGATCGACACCGCCGCCTTCGCTGACACGAAGTGGGCCGCGATCAGCGCCCACGCGAGCCAGCAGTTCGGTCCGCCCTTTCGCGCGCTCTACGACGCCGGACTGTTCGCGGAGGAACACTTCGTCCGGTTCCCCGAGCGCCCGGGCGAAGCGGGACGAGGAGAGCGCGAGACGGAGCTCTGGCCCGTCGGATGACGTCTGGCCGTCCTCGCGAAGGCCTGCTAGATTCGCTCCATGCGCCGTGACGATATCGTCTGCCTGGTCCTGGGAGGAGGTCGGGGAACCCGCCTCGACCCGCTCACGCGATACCGCTCCAAGCCGGCGGTGCCGGTCGGCGGCAAGTTCCGCCTCGTGGACATCCCGATCTCGAACAGCCTGAACTCCGGCGTTCGCAAGATCTTCGTGATCACCCAGTTCAACTCGGCGTCCCTGAACTGGCACATCTCGCGCACCTACGCGTTCGACATCTTCAGCCGCGGCTTCGTGCAGCTCCTGGCGGCGGAGCAGACCACCGCCTCCAGCGACTGGTTCCAGGGTACGGCCGACGCGGTGCGGCGCTGTCTGCACCACGTGCGCGACTTCGCCCCGCGCGACGTCCTGATCCTCTCCGGCGATCAGCTCTA
>JAGQIB010000199.1 GCA_020431545.1 Gemmatimonadota bacterium | reverse complement strand
TCCCGGAATCTCCACGCGTACCAGAGCACGTTGTCGTGGTTCGTGAGATTCAAGGCGTCGGCGTAGACCGACATCTCCCAGCCGTCGAACCGGAACCAGCGTCGGAGCCGGACGTCGATCCGGTGATAGTCCGGCAGGCGCTGCGCGTTCGGGATTCCCTCGGTGAGGATCCAGTCGGGACCGCCGTCCTGGTTCCAGCTCTGCCGTGTGTACGGCGTCCCCGTGTGGAATCGATACGCCACGCCGAGATCCCAGTTCCGGGCGAGCGTCCACGTGTTCGCGATCGCGACCGTGTGCAGCTGATCGAAGTCCCGCGCAAAGAAGCGATCCCCGTCGCTCCAGCGCGAGCGGCCGAGCGAGTACGCGAACCACCAGCTCGCGGTGGGACCGCTGGAACGCAGCCACAGCTCCATGCCTTCGGCGCTCCCGTTCTGGATCAGGTGCTGCTCCGTGGCTCCCTCGATCGTGCGGGTCACCACGCCGTCCAGCACGGGGAAGTCCTTCCGCCACACATCCGCCCCGAGCCGGATCGTGCCCACGCGCTGCTCCACCCCGAACACGAAGTGCTCCGCCTCCTGGGTGCGCTCCGACAGCAGCGGGAAGTCCGACGGACCGGAGAGGCGCAGGCCGGCGCTCTGACCGTATCGGCCCCAGGCCGCGTGCAGCGTCGTCGAGGAGCTCGCGAGGAACGCGGCCGACACCCGGGGATCCCGTCGCGCGGATTCCTGATGCAGACCGTTCTCGAAGCGGACTCCCCCGTTCAGGGTGAGGCGCCTCCACGTCAGCTCGTCCTGCACGAACCAGGAGTACCGGCGCCGGACGAAATCCCCCGCGCGATCCAGCGCGGCGAAGGAGTAGAGCTGACCGTCCTCATCCACGAGCGCGACGTTCGTGCTCCGGATCGCGTAGTCGCCATCCTCGTGCTCGACCTGTCCGCCGGTCGTGAGCCGGTGCGCGCCGAGCGAGAGCGTGAGCTCCGTGCGGACCCCGCGTCGCCAGCTCGAGAGATCCTCGCGACGATCCTCCGCCGAGCGACGTTCCTGATCGGTCCGCGCGAGCCAGGCCGTGGATCTCGCGACGAGCCGGGATCCGAGGTGCGCTCGCCACGTGGCCCAGGCGTACTCGTCGAGGTAGTCGGCGTCGACCTGATGATCCACGATGCCGTCTTCGAACCGCGCATGATCCTCGGAACGGAGCGCGTTGAACGTGAACGTGCCGGCGCCGCCCGTTCGCGTCACGATCCGGAGAAGCTGATCGCGGTAGGCCGGCTCGACCACGGTGCCGGAGGTCATCCGCCCGAGCACGCGATCGAGGTAGCCCTCGCGCGACGACAGGAAGATCGAGGATCCCTCGTCGTGTCGTTCCACCAGTGCCCGGGCCGAAGTCAGATCGGCCGCGACCCGACCGTGCCACCCCTCCTCGCCGCGCTCGCGGAGCTCGAGCTCCACCACCCCGGAGAGGCGACCTCCGTAGCGCGCGGGGAAGCCGGCGGAGTAGACGTCCATCCGCTGCACCGCCGAGAAGGGCACGATTCCCGTCAGCCCTCCGAAGTCTCGCCCGTGAAACAGCTCGCGCACCTCGAGTCCGTCCACCCGGACAAGGGTCTCCTCGACGCCGCCGCCCCGCAGTCGGAACTCGTTGCCGATGTCCCCGGACGTCACTCCCGGGAGCACTCGCAGCATCTGGAACGCGTCGTCGGCCGGGTTCGGGAGAGGGGTCGCGCTCTCGCTGTCGATCGTCTGCACCGCGGCGGCCGCGTCGCGCAGGTTCGGTTCCGCGCGCGCGCTCACGGTGATCGTGGGGATCTCCACCGGGCGCGGGGTCATCCGGACGACCACCGTCACCGTGTCGTCGCTCGCGGCGCGGAACCGGATCTCGTCGGAGTCGTCGTAGCCGACGTGAAGCGCGCGGACACGGACCTCGGTCGCCGGATCGAGCCGCGGGTGGCAGAGACCGTGTCCGTCGCAGAGCCAGCCCCCGGGTTGATCGAGGCGGACGACGTTCGCGAACGGCACGGGTTCTCCCGAGGCCGCGTCGGTGACGCGGAGGCGCACGATCGCGCGCGAGGAATCCGGCGTCGCCCGGACGGACACCGGCAACGCGACGATCATCGCGAGAAGAAAAAGTACTCGATGGACGGGGGCCGGCCGCATGGACGCTCGTTCAAGATGGGGGTGGCAGGCGTGGTCGTAGCGAGCCCCGATCTTAGCAGAACCGGCCCCTTCACGTCGGTTCCGGTGCACGAGAGGGGCTCCAGCGTTTCGAAGGCTCGCCCAAGGAACGCAAGGTCTGGTGATCCGTCCGGGAAGAAATCCGACCTCAAGCCTGCCCGTGGCGTCTCCGTAACAAGGGAAGGCGGATCCGGCCCCGACCGGGGCTTCCGATCGATCCGCCACCGGAAGGGTGGGGAGAGCGCCTCGTGTCCGAACGGATCCGGCAGTTCTTTCGCGAAGTATCGCGTTGTCGCCAGTGCTACGGCGCCCACGACATCCTCGTGCCCGCGCCCGACGAAGCCTCGGAGAAGGCCCGGATCCTGATCGTGGGCGAGCAGCCCCACCGGGATGCGACCCAGAACGACAAGGGTCTCGGCGCGCACGCCGAGGATCCCACGGTGTCGCAGCTCACGGCCTACCTCGAGGAAGCCGGCGTCGCGCACTCCGAGATCCTCTACGTCACGGCGGTGATGTGCGTACCGGTGGACGAGTCGCTGCGACCCGGTCGCCCCACGCTGGACGAGGCCCGCGCCTGCTCGCGTCACCTTCGCCGCCTGATCACGATCCTCAAGCCCCGGCTCGTGATCCCGCTCGGTCACACGGCGGTGCAGGCCGTGCAAGCCTGCTTCCCGGAGTGGACCGAGCTGCGCCAGTACATTCTGAACTACGACGTGGGACGCGTCCTGGAAGGACGCGAGACCACGGTGTACCCTCTGTACCTCGCATCCCCGTCGACGTTGCAGGCGCGGCCCGAGATGCGGCAGCGCCGCGACTGGGCGCGGATCCCGTCGATCCTGAACGGCACGGAACGACGCGCCACCGCGGGGAACTGACCGGAGAGACGACATGCGCCGTCCGCGTGTTCTGATCCTGGGCCTCGGTCCGATCGGACGGGCCGTTGCCTCCGCTGTCCTGGATTCCGAGGATCTCCATCTCGTCGCCGCGGTGGATCCGGCGCCGGAATTCGCCGGCCGGACACTCGCCGACGTTCTCGCGGACGATCGGGCGCCGCGCCAGCGCGTGGCGGCGTCTCTCGCCGAGGTCCGCCCCCGCGCCGACGTGGTCGCCCACCTCGCGGCATCCCGGTTCCCGACCGCGGAGAAGCAGATCCGCGACGTTCTCTCTCGCCGGCTCCCGGTGGTATCCACGTGCGAGGAGCTGATCGCGGCACGATGGCGCTGGCCGGCGCGCGCCCGGGCACTCGACCGGGCCGCCCGCGACGCCGCGGTGCCGGTCCTCGCCGTCGGCGTGAATCCCGGCTTCGCGATGGACGTCTTGCCGGCCGCAGTGGCGAACGTCTGTGTCACCGTGTCCTCGATCGAGGTGCTCCGCCGCGTGGACACGTCGCGACGGCGGCGAGCGCTGCAGGACAAGACCGGCGTCGGCATCACGTCGGCCGAGTTCCGCCGGCGGCATCGCGAATCCGCGATCGGTCACGTGGGGCTGCGCGACTCGCTGATCTTCCTCGTGAACCACCTGCCGCTGCGGGCCGAGGTCGGCGAGGAGCGGATCTCGCCGATCGTGGCCAAGGAGACCGTCCGGCGGCGCGGGCGGGAGATCGCGGCGGGGCACATCCTCGGGGTGCGGCACCGCGTCGACGCGCGCGACGCGAGCGGTCGCGTCGTGGCGAAGGTCCGTCTCGAGATGCAGTTCGGGCACCCCGACCCGGGCGACGAGATTCGGATCGCGGGGGATCCGCCGTTGCATCTGAAGTTCGCGGCCGGCATCCCCGGCGATCGCGCGACCGTGGGTTCGGTGCTCACCGGACTCCGCTGGGCGCCGAACGCGTCACCGGGACTCGGCTGACGCCTCCGCGCGGAACCGGAACACGTGCCGCTTCGCCCCGAGCGATTGCCCGCCCGGTACGAGATCGAACTCCACCGTCCACTCTCCCGGCGTGAGCAACCCCGGCTCGACGAGCAGCGTCACGCGACCGGTCGCGGGATCCACGCGCTCGGAGGGAAACGTCGCGGCAGGCTCTCCGCTCGGATTCCCGAGCGTGATGCGCCAGGGTCCCTCGCGCGGCGTCTGCACGCGAGGCTCCAGCATCAGCACGATGGGCGCGTGCGTCTCGATCGGCACGACCTCCACGTAGTCCTGCTCGACGGGACGCGGCAGATAGGAATGCGGCACCACGCGCGCGGGCGCCACGGGTGGTGTCGCGGGACGGGACGGCGCCGGGCGCTCGCAGCCGCCCGCCGCGAGGGCGGAAGCGAGAACCACGAACGCGAACGAGCGGATTCTCACTCGGTCTTCACCACGCGAAGTGTCCGGACGTCCTCGCCCGCGCGGGCGCGCAGGAAATAGACGCCGGCCGGCGCGCGATCGCCGGACGTGGTTCGCCCGTCCCATGTCAGCGCGCCGGTGCCGGAGAGCGTCCGCAGACGGCGGCCCGTGACGTCGTGGACGTCCACGCTCCAGTCCCCTGGACCCGCCGCGCGCGTGAGGCGCAACGCGCCCTCCGCCGACCACGGATTCGGGCCCGCGAGGAACGGCGCCGGTCCGGTCGGTTCGTGGTCGCCGGGATCCGGCCCCGAGACCGCCCGGGTGCGCACGAGCGGATGCGTCGGCGCGATCCGGATCTGCGAATCGCTCCAGATCGAGTTTCTCGTGTGGATGAGCGGGAACATCACGTGGTCGAAATCCGGACAGGCGCCGAGATTCGAGACGTGACACTCCGGCGTGTCCGAGAACGGATCCCAGTGCTCCACGTCGGCTTCCGTGGTGTGGAAGAAGCCGAGGTAGTGACCGACCTCGTGCGCGAACAGCGAAGCGTACGCGCGCAGGCAATCGCTGCACGTGAAGAACGGCGCCATCCGCATCGCGATGCCGGAGGCCACCGTGCCGGAGAGCGCCGGCCCCGGAATCCCGCCGGAGAGACCCGCCACCGGGTAGAGCGGCGGTTCGAACGTCTGCACGCAGTAGACGTTCAGCGCGCGCGGCGCGCCGACCTCGCTCGAGGTCCGGAACATGCGTCCCGCCTCTTCCCAGGTCGTGATCACGTCGAACTCGGGACGGTCCAGATCGACGTGCGTCACGCGGCCGATCCGGATCCCCGTCGCGTCCAGCCACTTCTGCGCCATGCCGAGGAAGTCGGCGAAGCGCGGCGAGGACTGCGCGATGTCCGCGGAGAGCGTGGATCCCGGGAGATAGACGAAGTTCAGGTCGAGCACGTGCTCCACGCGCACGGATTCGTTCGCGCGGAACTGCCCGTACACGTTCGCGGTGAGCTGCTCGCACGGGACCGCCTCGTCGTCCGGGATCGCGCGCACGCGAAACGCATACTCGCCGGGCGCGAGCTCCCAGCCGGGACGATCCGTGCTCGGCATCTGCGCGGTCCCGTGTCCCACGAGCGCCTCCCCGACCGCCGGCGCGTCCGGGCACCCGTCGCACGCGAGCACTTCTCCGCCGGGACCGAGCAGTTCCACGGACACGCGACAGTCCGGCTCGTCCGCAAACGCGTGAAGGGAGACGCCCACCATCCCGTCTTCCACCGTGAACGCGTACTCGTCCGAGAGCGGCGCGGCGACCACGCCGAGCCACTGACGGGTGACGAGATCCGGCGAGTCCGGTTCCGCCGCCACCGGAGCGGGGACGGCGCGGACGAACGCGGTCTCCCCGGCGTCGGGTGACGCCGGCGGCAGCGCGCAGACGCTCCGGTCCGGAGGGAAGACGTCGGTGCGGGTGACACGCTCGGCCGACGCCGGACCGACCGCCGGGAACGGGACGGCCGCCATCAGCAGGGCCGGGATCACGAAGCGCGCGCGAACGAGGAGTGACATCGATTCCCTCGGCCGACCGGAAGAGGACGACGGAACAGAGAGACGGACCCGGGGCGTGGTCGTTCGGGGCCCGTTCAGTGTATGACGTCCGTCCCCCGCGAGTCGAGCCCCGCCGCGCCGACGTCTGCGGCCGGCGACTCCGTGTTCGCCGTCACGGGGAGCCAGTCCACCCAGGTGCGGTGATCCGGATCGACGTTCTCCCGCAGCGTCCGGGTGAGTCCCGGCAGATCCAGCGCGTCGATGCGATCCTGTCGATCCAGCACCTCGTGCAGATCGCGGCCGCGCAACCAGAGGCCGTAGAGATTCCCGAGCCAGAATCCGTTCTGCTCGAGGCTCGTCTCGAGCTCACGGCTCTGGATCTCCTTCTCGGTCGCGAGCTCCTCCTCCGACGGACCGGTCTCCCGGAGCGAGCGCAGGACTTCGAGCGCCGCGTCACCCAGGGACTGCGCGACGTCGGGTGCGCAGCCGTAGCGGATCACGATCGTTCCCCGCGCGGGCCCCACGAGGTTCCAGCGGTAGGACGCGCTCACGCCGTACGTCGCCCCGAGGTCCTCGCGCAACGTCTCGCGCAGCCGGCGCTCGAGGATCGAGCAGGCGGTCCGGAGGCGATGCCACTCGTCCGGATCGTCGCCGCCGTAGCTCGGGAACGTCAGCGTGGTGAGGGATCGCGGCTCCCGTCCGGCGTAGACGGTCTCCCTCACATCGTGGTCGGCGGGCATCACGCCGCGGTCGACCCAGCGGCTCGCCGGCGCGGAAGACGCCGGCAGAGATCCGAGCGTGCGCGCGATCCGCGGAAGCAGATCGTCCGGATCGAGATTCCCCACGAAGAAGAACGCGAAGTCCGCCGGGTTCTCGAAGCACTTCCGGTAGAACGCGAGCGCCACGGCGGGGTCGATCTCGTCGAGTCGATCCGCGGTGAAGGGACGTTCGCGCGGATGGTCGTTCGTGTTGATCTCGGTGAGGCGATCGAAGTACTTCGCCGACGGATCCGACGCGCGATTCGCGAGAGACGCGGCCACGCGCGTCCGCCAGCGCGCGAACGCCGCCGGATCGTCGTTCGGCTCGGTCATCACGAGCAACGCCAGGTCGAGCGCCGTGTCGAGGTCCTTGATCGTGGACGACCCGGACACGCCGTGCCACCGCTCCTGGAAGTACGGCGAGGCCGAGGCGACCTTCCCGGTCAGGATCCGGTCCAGGTCCACCCGGGAGTGGCCGCCGTAGCCCGCCTCGGACACGAGGCCGGAGGCGGCGCCGGCCGACAGGACGTCCTCGTCCTCGACCTGCGACGTCCCGCCGAGTGCGAGGCCCTGGAACACGATCGTGTCGTCCTGGAACTCGGTCGGCTTCAGGTACACCGTGAGCCCGTTCGAGAGCACCGCCTCGGTCAGTCCGAGATCGGCGATCTCCCGCCGCGAAACCACCGTGCCGGGCGCCGCGCGGTGCTCCACGAGCGTCGTGCCGACCGTCCGCTCGACCCAGGGGGCCGGGTCGCTCGCCGCCGCCGCGCGCAGGCTCGCGCGCAGCTCGACCTCCCCGACCTCGGCGCGCGACGTCGGTCGACTCGCCTCGACCACGAGCCCACCGCCGCCCGTGAGATCCCGAAACGCGGCGGAACACTCCGCGACGTCGATTCCGGGCAGCGCGTCACGCGTGAACGAGAGCTCCGCGTCGATTCCGGGAATCGGCTCGTTCGTGAGGAAGTGACGCGTGTACTCCGAGACGTAGCTCGCGCTCGACGTCTTCTCGCGCTCCGCCGCGGTTGCCTCGATTCCGGCCAGGTACTCCGCCTTCATGCGTTCGAGCTCGGACGGCAGGAAGCCGTGTCGGCGCGCGCGCAGAGTCTCCGTCAGCAGCGCCTCGAGCCCGCGCGCCTCGCCCCCCGCCTCCACGCGCGCGCTCTCGGAAACGAGCTCGGTCACCCGTCCGAATCCGCTCACGCCGAGCCCCGCGCCGAGGAACGGAGGATCGTCCGACCGCGAGAGCTCGAACATCCGGTCGTTGAACATCGCGATCGCGAGTCGCTCCACGAGATCGCGCCGGTACGCAGGCCACGTCGTCGCTTCTCCGCGCGCCGCGCGCTTCGTGCTGAACCCGACGCTCGTGCCGCGCAGCTCGTCGTCGTCCGCGAGCGCGAACAGCGTGTCCGGCTGGGCGGGGACGTCCCAGTCGACGCGTTCCCCGAGATCGTCGGTGCGGGGGATCATCCCGAACTCCCGCCGGATGCCCGCGACCACCGAGTCCACGTCGAAGTCGCCGACCGCCACCACCGCCATGCGCTCCGGGCGATACCAGTCCTGGTAGAACCGGCGGATCGCCTCGGGGTCGCCCTTCTCGAGGATCGCCGGGTCGCCGATCGGCAGCCGCTCCGCGTAGCGGGAACCCTTCAGGAGAATCGGCAGCTGCTGGTCGCGGATCCGGGAGCCGGCGCCGAGGCCGCGGCGCCATTCATCCAGCACCACGCCGCGCTCGCGCTCCACTTCGTCCGGCTCGATCGTCGCGCGGTGCGCGAACTCGCCGAGGATGGCGAGTCCGCGATCGAGCAGTTCGTCCCGGTCGGTGGGGATCTCGAGCATGTACACGGTCTCGTCGAACGACGTGTACGCGTTCAGGTCCGCGCCGAATCGCGCGCCGATCGACTCCAGGTAGTCGATGATCTCGTTGCTCGGGAACGACTCCGTCCCGTTGAACAGCATGTGCTCGAGGAAGTGGGCGAGCCCGCGCTGATCGTCGGCCTCGTCCACGGATCCGGCCTGGACCACGAGGCGCAGGTCGGCCCGCGCCTTCGGCTTGCCGTTCGCGCGGACGATGTAGGTGAGGCCGTTGTCCAGCTTGCCCACGGTGACGGCCGGATCGAGCGGGATCTCCCCGGAGGGAGCAGCCGACGCCGTCGTCGCGACGGAAAGGCAGCCGGCGACGACGATCAGCGACGCGACGCGTGCGCCGAGGTCAGAGGTACCCGAGCCCGCGGAGCTTCTCCTCCAGATCACGTTCTTCTTCCTCCGAGATGCCGTAGCGGCTTCCCCCGTCCGCGGCGAGCGCCTCGAACCGGGCTCCCTCGGCCGCCTCCCCCGTGAACAGATCCGGGCGGAAGCGGCCGTCCATGTGCTCGGGAATTGGCAACCCCAGAAGATGAAGAACGTTCGGCGCCACGTCGAAAATCTCCATCCCCTCGATCTCGTCGCCCGAGGCGAGGTTCGGGCCGGCGCCGATGAAGAGTCCGTTGCGGCGATGCGTGCCGTTTCCCCAGTCCGGCTTCACGAACACGCCGGGCACGTCGTAGTCCTGCATGAACGCGTCGTAGGGCTGATCCAGGAACTCCACGAACACATCCGGCAGCTTGTCGACGTTGCGGCCCCGGAACAGCTCGTCGCGACGCTTCACCACCGGCAAGAGCCGCTCGCCCGTCCGCGGGTCCTTCATCGCCTCGAGGCGGGCGATCAGGTCCGACACCACGGCCTCGTACTCGGCGCCGGGTTTCACGATGCCGAACGCGTCGCGCCCCTCGAGATTCACGAAGAAGCCATTCGTCGGATAGTAGTGGACCTTGGTGCGACTCCACTCGATCCCTCCCACGAAGGGATTCAGCTTCTGGACCTCGCGCTCCACGGAGTCGCCGAGTCCCACCGCGCGGCCGAGCGACGTGATCGTGGATCGCGTGATACCCACCCGGTTGAGCGCGGTCTTCCACATCTTGCGGCTCGCGCCGGCGCCGCGCGGCTTGAGCGTGAGCAGACCTTCGTCGGCAAGCCAGCGATTGAAGTACACGTTCTTGTCGAGCGGGCCGAATCCGTGGTCCGAGACCACGATGAAGTGCGCGTCCTCGCCGGCCGCCTCCATCAAGTCGCCGAGGCGTTCGTCCAGCGAGACGAAGTAGTCGCGCACGGCGGCGGTGAGCGAGTCGTCGCGCACGGCCCGATCGTCGTCGATCCGCATCACGTGCTCGTGCAGACAGTGCTGCAAGCGATCCGTCCCGGTGAACACCACGAAGAAGAAGTCCCAGGGCTTGGTCTGGAGGAGCTTCACGCAGAGCTCGGCCCGCGCGCGCGTCATCGCCTTCTGATCACGGACGAGATCGTGGCCCCGATCCTTGTAGTCCTGCCACGCGAGATCGATCCGGTAGTCCGGCTGCAGCAGGCGCAGCTCCGGCAGGTACTCCCGCGGCCAGGTGAACTCGGCGCCCTCCGGCGTGAGCATTCCGGAGACCAGGATGCCCCGCATCGGTCGCACGGGGTACGTGAGCGGGACGTTCACCACGAGCGAGTCGCGCTCGTGCTGCCCGATGATCTCCCAGACCGTCGGGGACTCGACGCTCGAGGCGTTCACGACCTTCCGCGTGATCTCGCCCGTGAACGGGGCCGCGAAGCCCACGATTCCGTGGTGGCCGGGAGATTCGCCGGTCATCATCGAGATCCACGCCGGCGCGGTCACCGGCGGGTACGTCGACTGGAGGATCCCCATCCGCCCGCGCTCCGCCAGCTTCGCGAAGTTCGGCGTGAGCCCCTTCTCGATCCAGCGGCGGTAGTAGCGAAAATCGGCGCCGTCCACCCCGAGGACCACGACTTTCCGAGGCTTGGACATCACGCGGGTCTCCGGGAGAGGGTACAAAGCCGGACGAGGATAACACAGATGACGGGCGGATCCGGCCCTGGGCGGCCCCGGACGCGGGCGTCAGCCGGTGGGGCCGAGCGCGTCGAGCGCCGCCTCGTCCACGACGGGGGGTCGCTCCGTCCGTCGCGCCGCGAGCCAGCGACGGAGCGCTCCGGGATCCGCCCCGAAGGACTCCAGAACCCGCTGCCGTGCGACCTCCGGGCCGAGATCGCGGGGGAGCTCGCGATCGAGCAATACCGCAACGGACCAGAGCTGGCCGAGCTCCACGGGGCCGACCACCGCGCCCGGCCCGCGCGAAGACAGCTCCCGCTCGAGCTCTCCCCCCCCGGCGCCGGCGGCGTTCACGTGAACGAGGTGGTAGGTCCCGGCGAGCGGGGCCCCACGTCCCTCCAGGATCTCCGCGAGACGCGCGGGGCCGGACCCGGCATTGCGGATGTTCCGCAGTTCCCGGTTCGCCTCGGCCCGGCCTCGCAGGTCGAACCGGAGCACGCGCGCCCGGGCGGGACGCTCGAACAATCCCGGGCTCGACGTCCGGAGAAACTGCACGAGGGAGTCGACGGTCGAGGCCGCCGGCCGGATCTCGGACTGGATCGCCTGGACCGCGAACTGCAGACGTCGATCCTCCCGCAGCCGTCCGACCGTCCGCCGGACGAACCAGTCCTCGTCGAGGTGTCGGCGCAGCGCCTCCTCGCGCATCAGGCTCACGTTGATCTCCTCCTCCACGAGATCACGGATCTGCAGGCGCAGGGCGCCGCCGCGCGGCCGCTGCCCGGTGCCTCGCCGCTCCACGGCCTGCACGTAGTCCCGCATCGACAGCACGACTTCCCCGCCCCGGGTGGCGACCGCGACCGTATCCTCTCCCGCCGCGAGCGACGGCACCGCCCAGGTCGAATCGCTCTCGACCGCGTCCGGCGCGAGAATCGCCTCGGAGGTTCGCGCCGCGAGCCGCGATACCGCGTCGTCGCGAATCTCCACGTCGGCGTCCTTCCAGAGGCGCTGGATGAGGGCCGAGTTCGCCCGCACCTGCTCGCGCGCGCGCAACCCGCGCGCGATCGTGGAGTTCGCGGCATCATCCCCTTCGGCGGCGCCGCGCTCGTTCAGGCGAAGCAGCAGCCACTCGGTGCCCATGAGCACGGGCCCGCCGATCTTGCCCGGCTCGAGCGTCGAGGCGAGATCGGCGAGCGGATCCGGGAACGGCGACCAGCGGAGCACGAACTCCTCGACCGAACCGCCGACGTCGGACCGGCGCCGTTCGTCCTCCAGCGTACCGCCCTCGGCGATGCGACTCGCGGCGGTGATCGCGGCCTCCTGCGACGCGTAGGAAGCCCACTCCACCCGGTACGTTTCCCGCGAGTGCGCGAGCGCTTCGTCCAGGGCCGTCGAATCGATCGCGACGCGTCCCCCCTCCAGGGTCCGCAGGCGACGCACCAGGATCTCGGATTCGAGGCGCGCGAATCCGAGCGGATCCGGCGCGGGCTGCGCCGCGAGCCGACGCTCCGCTTCGTCCAGCAAGTAGAGCCGATCGATGAACTCGTTCGCGAACGCGAGGCGCTCCTCGCGTGTCCCCAGCGGGGCGCGATCGCCCACGGGCCACGTGGCCCATTCGGCGCGCAGATCGGAGACGGTGAACGCGCGATCGCCGACCGTCACCGCGGGCGGCTCGAGCTCTCCACATCCGGCGAGAGCCAGGGCGACCAGGAGCCACCCGACGCGTCGGACGGGATCGGCGAGGTCGATCAAGCGGCGGGGATCCTTCCTTCCGTTCGCCCGGCCCGGAGATCGTCGAGCAGGCGTCCCAGGTACACGCGCACCATCTTCTTGCGATAGCCCACGGGCATCGACGTGTTCTTCTTGGGCTGGGCGCGCTCCTCCATCGCGGCGGCGACCTCGGCGAACGCCGTATCCGGTTCCTGGCCGCGCATCAACTCGCTGAAGTCCAAGAAGTGCGGGACCACGTCGACGGCCGTCGTCGCCGCCCGCAGGAGCTCGATCCGGCCGGAAGGGTCGAGTCGCAACGCGGCGGCGCAGCCCATCTCCGGGTAATCGAGGGCGTCGCGATGGCGGAGCTTGCGGTATCCGGCCCGCAACGTCGACGCCTCGGCCGGCACCTTCACTCCCACGATGATCTCGTCGGCGCGCTTCACGTTCTTGCGGATTCCGTCGCCGGCGTAGAACTCGTCGATCCGGACCTCACGCGTTCCGGCCGGCGAGGCCAGCTCGAGCGTGGCGGAGAGCACTCCGAGAATCGGCGCGAGATCGCCGGAGTACGCCGCGTAGCAGATCTCCTTCTGCGGGACCACGAGGCACTCGTCCGACTCGGCCTTCATGCACGAACCCTTCGTGCCGCGCCAGAACGGAGTCTGGTTGAAGTAGTAGCAGCGGGTCTCCACCAGGAGGTTGCCGCCGAGGGTTCCGCTGTTCCGGATCAGCGGCGACGCGACGTGAGTGATCGCTTCCGCCAGGCCGGGCCAGCGCTCCCGCACCACCGCGCTCTCGGAGATCACCGCGAGACGCTCGCCCGCCCCGATGCGCTCCGCCGAGATGCCGCGCATCTCCGGCACCCGATCCAGCGCGATCACGTGGTCCTTCGCGTTCAGACGGTTCTTGTAGTTCTGCAGCAGGTCGGTGCCGCCGCCGATCCAGTCGTAGCCGCCGTCCGGCAGCTTCGCCGCGAGCGACAGCGCTTCCGCCAGCGATTCCGGACGGTGCAGCGTGAACGGAGCCAGGATCATCGCACCGTCTCCTTGGGGTTCGCGGCCTCGCTCGCCTCGCGCACGGCGGACGCGCGCTCCTTCTTCTCGATCTCTTTCAGCACGCGATCCGGCGTCATCGGGAGCTCGTACATCGTGATGCCGACCGCGTCGCGCACGGCGTTCGCGAGACTCGGCAGGATCGGCAACAGCGGCCCCTCGCCCGCCTCCTTCGCGCCGAAGGGACCCTCGGGATCGTCCGACTCCACGATGTGGACCTCCACGTCGGGCATCTCGAGCGGTCCGGGGATCTTGTAGTCGAGGAAGCTCGGGTTGCCCACGGTGGCGCGGTTGTAGCCGAAGGACTCCATCAGCGCCTGGCCGAGTCCCATGTGCAGGCAGCCCTCGATCTGCATCTCCACCGCGAGCGGATTCAGCGCCTTCCCGCAGTCGTGTGCGGCCCAGACCTTCACCGGTTTCACGAACCCGGTCTCGGGATCGACCTCGGTCTCGGTGACGTAGGACTGGAAGCTGTACGTCGGCGAGAGGCCCGCCGCGGCTCCCTTGTGCGAGCCGCCCATCGGGGGCGCGTCGTGGTAACAGCCCTTTGCGATCAGAGCGCCCTTGCCGGCGATCGCCTCCAGCAACGCGTCCAGGTACGGCACGCGGATGGCGGGGTTCGGCAGCCACACGACGTGTCCGTCCCGCGTGTCGAAACCCTCCGCGTCGTAGCCGGTGAGGCGCGCGGCGGCGGCGCACAGCTTGCCGCGAATCACTTCGGCCGCCCGGCGAGCGGCGTTCCCCGCCATGAACGTCACGCGCGAGCTGTAGCTGCCGAGGTCGATCGGATCCAGGTCGGAGTCCCGCGAGAACACGCGGATCCACTCGATCGGCAGACCCAGCACCTCGGCCACGCACTGCGCGAGCATCGTGTCCGAGCCCTGGCCGATCTCGGCCGCCATGCAGTGCACGGTGACGCCGCCGTCCATGTCGATCTTGAGGTGCGCTGTCGACTGCGGAACCTTGTTCCAGTTGATCCGGAGCGCCGAACCGGAGATGTAGAAACCGCAGGCGATCCCGATGCCGCGTCCGTACGGGAGCTTGCCGCGCTTGTTCTTCCAGTCCGAAGCCTCCACCACGCGGCGAATGCACTCCTCGGTGCCGTTCGACGTGATGCGGAATCCGTTCAGCGTGGTGGTGTTCGAAGGCAGCAGGTTCCGGAGACGGAACTCCGCGGCGTCCACGCCGCACTTCTCCGCGAGCTCGTCGATCAGGACCTCGAACGCGAAACGCGAGTTCACGGCGCCGTGGCCGCGCATCGCGCCGCACGGGGGCTTGTTCGTGTAGACGCGCCGTCCGCGGTAGCGGAAGTTGTCGAAACGGTACGGACCGACGGAGAGCACTCCGTTGTAGTACGTGGTCACCACGCCGAAGCTGCCCCACGCGCCGCCGTCGATGAGCGCGTCGAGATCCAGGCCGAGCAGCTTGCCGTCTCCGTCGCAGGCCACGCCGATGCTCGTCTTGGTGGGGTGCCGGCCGTGATTCGTGAGGAACACCTCTTCGCGATCGAAGCGGATCTTCACGGGGCGACCGGTGCGGCGAGAGAGCAGCGCAGTGATCATCTCGTGCGGGAACGGATCCGACTTGCCGCCGAACGCGCCGCCGACCATCGGCCGGATCACGCGGATGCGGTGCATGGGCAGGTCCATCACGGCCGCGAGATCGCGATGCAGGTAGTGCGGCACCTGGGTGGCCGACCACACCGTGAGGCGGCCCGTCGGCTCGAAATGGGCGATCACGCAGTGCGGCTCCGTGAACGCGTGCGTGACGCCGATGAACCGGAAGTTCCCCTTGGCCACGTGGTCGGCGCCGGCGAACGCGGCGTCCACGTCGCCGAAGTTCTGGTCCACCTGCTTCTGCAGGTTGGAAGGGTGCCGCGTGTCGGGATGCAGCTTCTGCTCCGGCGGACACTCCTTGAGCGCGTCGTCGGCCTTTCCCACGATCGGCAGCGGCTCGTACTCCACGCGGATCGCCTCGCACGCGGCGAGCGCCGTCTCCTCGTCGTCCGCCGCGACGCCGGCCACGCAGTCGCCGACGTAGATCACCTTGTCCACGGCCAGCGCCACCTCGTCCTTGGAGATGGGCAGCACGCCGAACGTCCGCAGATCCCGGCTGCCGGTGACCACGGCCCGCACGCCCGGCATGGACTCGGCCGCCGACGTGTCAATCGACACGATCTTCGCGTGCGCGTGAGGCGAGCGCAGGATCTTCCCGACGAGAGTCCCGGGCAGACGGATGTCGTCGGTGTAGACGGCGGTGCCCGTGACCTTCGAGGGGCCGTCGATCAACGGGACTCGCTGTCCCACTCCGTGCGGCGAGCGCGAATCGCGCGACGTCATCGGGACTTTCCTCCGCCGTGGCCGTTCGAGCGATACGCGCCGGCCGGCTTGTCGTAGGCGCCACGCGGCACGTCGAGGTCGCCGGGCGACGCCACGGACGCGACTTCCTCGCCCCGCAGCTCGGCGGCCGCCACACGCACGGACTCCACGATCTTGTTGTAGCCGGTGCAGCGGCACATGTTCCCGGAGATCTCCCGGCGAATCTCCTCGTCGCTCGGATCGGGACGTCGCGCGAGCAGCGCCACCGACGTCATGATGAATCCGGGCGTGCAGAACCCGCACTGCGAGCCACCGTGCTGCGCGAACGCGCGCTGAACCGGATGCAGATCCGTACCCGCCGGCGCGACGTCCTCGATCGTGCGGATCTCCGCGCCCTCCGCGAGAAGCGTGAGCGTGAGGCACGAGAGCACCGGCCGCCCGTCCACGTGCACCGTGCAGCAACCGCACGTGCCCATGTCGCAGCCACGGGTGGTCCCGGTGAGACCGAGGTCGTCGCGCAGCGTGTCCAGGAGGACGTCGGAGGGGCGCACCGCGACCTCGCGGGCGTGCCCGTTCACGTTGAGGCGGACGACCTGCTTCGGCGGGCGGTCCGCCGCGGACGGCACCCGGAACGGCCCCCGGAGAGGCTGGGTCTCGGCCATGGAGTCTCCTTGCGCTGGGCGGCGAGTCGCTGCGGACTCGTCGAGAGTTCGACGGGGCAATGGTTCGAGGGGAAGATACCGCATGGTCGATTCCGCCGCGACCTCCGCCGGCCGCGGATCCTCCGGCCGGTTTCGGAATCCGGAGTCCGGAGTTCGATCGTCAGGTCAAATCCGTCAAAAAACTCGCTCGGCCGCGGCGGGCCCCCTTGCGCCCGCGCGACCCGTTCTCTTTAATCGTACGCATGCCCTGCGGGAGCATCCGGCCGTCGGTCGGAGCTCCCGGTCCGGCCGTCTTCCGGCGGCAGGAACCGGCTCCGGGGCCGTGGTCTCCAGGTTCGGCGCGATTCGGCCGAACTCGGAAGAGATCCGCGGGTTCCAGGCCGCGTACCGACTGTCACGCCGGAGCCGTCGGCTCCGTATGGGAACGCAGGAACGTCTTTCCGTAGTCCACTCACCTCCCGGGACGTCCCCGGGGCATCCAACCCGGAGATTTGCCAAGATGCGCAAGACGATGCTTCTCGCCCTGGTCCTGCCGATGTTCGTCGTCGGGATGGCCACGGCCGGAGAGAACTGTACGTCCACGAGCGCCGCCTCCTCGTGCTCGGCCAAGAAGGCCGACGCGGCGACCGCGTCCGCCGAAGGCTGCTGCGCGGCGAAGGCCGCGGCTGCCAAGACGGCGTCCGCCGAGGGTTGCTGCGCCGAGAAGGCTGCCGCCGCGACGGCGGCCGCCGCGGGTGCCGAGTGCGCGAGCAAGGTCGCGACGGCGGGCGCGGGTGCCGAGTGCGCCTCCAAGGTCGCCACGGCGGGCGCGGGAGCCTGCACCGGTCAGGCGAAGACGGCGAGCGCGGGCGCCTGCACGGCCTCGAAGGCCGAGTGCGCGAGCAAGGTCGCGGCGGCCGGCTCCTCTTGCGAGGCCGGCAAGGCGGCGGCCCAGACGGCCGAAGCCGGCAAGTGCGGCGACGGCTGCACCAAGCCGTGCTGCGCGGCGCACACGTACCAGCTCACGGTCTCCGGCATGACCTGCGGCGGCTGCGCCGCGAAGGTCGAGGGCGCCGTCAAGTCGATGGAGAACGTCGCGGGCGTGTGGGTCGACTGGGAGCACGGCACGGCGACCGTCACGTCGCAGGCCGAGATGAACGGCGAGGAGATCGCCAAGGCGATTTCGGCGACGGGTTTCGAGGCGCACCTCGTGGCGCCCGAGAAGGCCGAGACCACCGCGACGATGTAGTCCCTGCGGGAGGCGCCGTCGAAGGCATCCCGGAATGCACATCGTCGTCCGAGAGACGCGGAGGGAGAGTTCGCTCTCCCTCCGCTTTCTTCTTGGCGCCCTCTTCTTGGCCGGGAACGCCCCGGGGCCCCGCGGGGCTTCCGGAACGTCCGGCGCCCCCCGCCGCGACGACTTTCAGCGAACGGTCGTTCGGTGCCTCCGGCGCCGATCCCGGGAGCTCCCGCGGCGAGTCGCGCGCGAGGCCAACCTGCTCTCCCCCATCGACTTCCATCCCCACGAGCGCCTCGCCGCCGAGGTCGGCCGGGGCGCGCGGACGCCTCCGTCGGGTGCCCTCCGGGCGCTCAGGGCCCTCGGAGGCCGGGAATGGCGGTTGACAGTCCGTGTGCCCCACCTACACTCCCGGCCGTCCGAGACTGGCTGCGTCCGCTTCCCCGATTGCTCCGGCGGTCGAGCCAGCCACAAACGACCCAGGGAGGTCTCGAATGTCTCGCACTCGTCTCTTGGGCCTTGCCGCGGCCCTGATCGCGGTCGGCCTGTCGGCCGTCCCGGCCAGCGCTTCTCGTCAGGACTCCTGGCTGGGCCATTCTTTCATGTGGCACCTGTCCGACGTCGTCGCGTACCCGCACCGGGCCGTCCAGGACGACTGGCAGAACGAGGCCATCGCGATCTTCGTCCCGCGCAACACGACCAGCGGCGCCCCGCCGGACGAGCGCGGCACGCCGGTCTACGACGGATTCGACTACCTGCAGGGCACGGTCACGTTCGGTAGCGACAACTGGTCGCTCATCTTCGCGGGCAACGAGCAGCGCGGGTACAACCCGGTGAAGGCGATCGGCACCCACGAGCGGATGCCGG
>JAGQIB010000198.1 GCA_020431545.1 Gemmatimonadota bacterium | reverse complement strand
CCTGTTCGAGAGCTACGTCGGCTCGATCGTCGGCGCCATGGTGCTGGCGACCGCGTTCGGCGCGGCGGCCGGCGCGTACGTTCTCCTCCCGATGGTGCTGGCGGCGGCCGGAATCATCGTGTCGATCGTCGGGACGTTCTTCGTGCGCACGCGCGAGGGCGGCAACCCGCAGGCGGCGCTGAACACCGGCACGTTCGGCGCCGGCGCGCTGATGATCGTGGTGTCGTGGTTCGTGATCCAGAAGGTGCTCGCGACCGCGACGCCGGGTCTCGGTCCGGACCCGGCGCACGTCTTCTACGCGACGATCGCGGGACTCGTCGGCGGTATCCTGGTCGGCGTGCTGACCGAGTTCTACACGGCCGAGTCCAAGAAGTCGGCGCAGGGCATCGCGAAGGCGTCCGAGACCGGTTCCGCCACGAACATCATCGCGGGCCTCGGTGTGGGCATGCTGTCCACCGCGCTGCCGGTCACGGTGATCGCGGTGGCGATCGTCGTCTCGCATCAGCTTGCGGGCCTCTACGGCATCGCGATCGCGGCGCTGGGCATGCTGGCGACCACCGGCATCCAGCTCGCGGTCGACGCCTACGGCCCGATCGCGGACAACGCCGGCGGTTGCGCCGAGATGGCGGAGCTGCCCAAGGAAGTGCGCGAGCGCACGGACAAGCTCGACGCGGTCGGCAACACGACGGCGGCCATCGGTAAGGGCTTCGCGATCGGCTCCGCCGCGCTCACGGCGCTCGCGCTGTTCGCGTCGTACCAGGCGCTCGCGGGCGTCGACACGATCGACGTCTCCAAGCCGAACGTGATGGCCGGACTCCTGATCGGCGGCATGCTGCCGTACCTGTTCTCGGCGCTCGCCATGAAGGCGGTGGGCGAGGCGGCCTTCGACATGATCGAGGAGGTCCGTCGCCAGTTCCGGGAGATTCCGGGACTGCTGGAGGGCAAGGCGCGGGCGGACTACGCCCGTTGCGTGGACATCTCCACGGCCGCGGCGATCAAGCAGATGATCCTGCCCGGACTCCTCGGCGTGCTCACGCCGGTCGTGTTCGGACTGGTCCTGCGTGACAAGGAGATGCTGGCCGGCGTGCTGGCCGGCGTCACCGTCTCCGGCGTGCTGCTCGCGATCTTCATGTCGAACGCGGGCGGTGCCTGGGACAACGCGAAGAAGTACATCGAGCAGGGGCACTTCGGCGGCAAGGGCTCCGCGGCCCACAAGGCGGCCGTCGTGGGCGACACCGTGGGTGATCCGTTCAAGGACACCGCCGGCCCGTCGCTGAACATCCTGATCAAGCTCGTGTCGGTGATCAGCCTCGTGCTGGCGCCGATCCTGGCCGGGCTGACGCCGCTCTTCTAGGAGCGTCGCACGGCTCTCGTTCGCAGGAGGGGCTCCGAGAGGGGCCCCTCCTCGATTTTCCGGACCCCGCCCGCGGGGAGGCGGCTCTTCGCGCGGCGGGAGCCGTCGCGGCGGGGGCGGCCGGAAACGTCGTCTTGACCCGGTCGGGGACCGTCGGTAGACTCCCTCACTTCCCCGACCAGGGATAAATCGCATTGCCGGCTCCGCGGGGAGGAGCCGTTCCGGGAGGAAACCGCGCGTGCGCCAATACGAAACGACCTTCATCCTGGCTCCGACGCTGGACCAGGACGGAGTCCAGAAGGAAGTCGAGTCCGTGAAGCAGGTCATCTCCCGCGAGGGGGGTGAGGTCACGGCCGAGAAGGACTGGGGACGCCGACGCCTCGCGTACCCGATCGAGGACCACTCCGAAGGCGTGTATCACATTCTCCGTTTCAGTCTCGAGGGCCCGAAGCTCGGCGAGCTGAACCGGCATTTCCGTCTGAACGAGAACGTCTTGCGCGCTCTCGTCATTCGTGACGAAGGCACTCCCCTGGAGTACGTGGGACAGTCGAGCGAGTCCGAGGACTACGGAGACTCCCGCGAACGGAGGCACGGCTCCCGTCGGGATCGCGACAGCGACGACGATCGGGACGACAGCCGCTCGCGTCGCCGTCGTAACGACGACGACGACTCCGGCGAGGGAGGGGAGGACGACAATTGAGCCGCGAACTGAAGCTTCCATCGCTGAACAAGATCATGATCGCCGGGAATTGCACCTGGGATCCTGAGGTCCGGTACACGCAGAGCGGCGCCGCGATGACCCGTTTCGGGATCGCCTCGTCGCGCTACTACCGGGAGAAGGGCGATTCCAGCGACTGGAAGGAAGAGACGTGTTTCGTGAACGTCGTGACGTGGGGCCAGCTGGCCGAGCGTCTCGGGGACCAGCTCCAGAAAGGGAGCGCCGTGCTCGTGGAGGGTCGTCTCCAGAGCCGTTCCTGGGAAGCGGAAGACGGGCAGAAGCGCACGACGATCGAGATCAACGCGGATCGCGTCCAGGTCCTGGACCGCCGCGGTGAAGGGGGAGGTTCGCCCGCGTACGCCGGCGGTTCCTCCGAGAACGCGGGCGGCGGAATGCCTTCCGACGACCTGCCGTTCTGACCTTCGCAATCAGACGGTGAGCCATCGCGCGGCGGAAGCGTCGCGCGTCGTTGACGAGGAGAATGATGAGAGATCGACGTCGCAAGGTGTGCCGCTTCACGCAGGACGGCATCGAGATCGTGGACTACAAGGATGTCGAGCGTCTGCGGCGCTACGTCACCGATCGCGGCAAGCTCGTGCCGCGGCGCATCACGGGAACCAGCGCGTATCACCAGCGGGGCCTGACCCTCGCCGTGAAGCGTGCTCGGTACCTGGCGCTGTTGCCGTACACGAGCGATCACTACCGGTAGAACGCACTCGGACCGGGAGGGACCGGTGGGGTCGCCGGAGGAATCGACGCTGCACCCGACGAGACCTGCGGTGCCCCCACGGCTCTTCGCGCTGACGGTCGCGGTCCTGCTGGCCGCGGCGGTCGCGGGATTCGGAGGAGCGGAGGCGGCGCTGGCGCCGTTGATCTCCTTCGCGATTCCCGTGGTGGGATTCGCCTGGGCGGCCACTCGTGGCCTCCCGGCGGCGCTGGTCGCGATCGCTCCGGCGGTCGTCCTGGTCGGATTCTTCGCGCCGGCCGCCTTGCCGGGCGTCGCCGCCGCGGCGGTCGCGACCGGAATCTGGGTGGGGGTTCGGAATGCGGGCGGGTCGGCGTGGCGGGCGGTGCTGTTCGCGACGCTGCCCTTCGCGCTCTGGACCGTGTTCTTGGCGGCGAAGGGATACGACCCGTTCCCGGCGGATTTCCGGACCTGGTTCGATTCGATCGTGGCGGAGTCCCGATCGAACTGGCCACCGGAGCGCTGGGCGGAGCTGGAGGCGAGCACGGAGTCGGCGCTGGCGTTCGCGCGCCGGACCTGGGTCGCCTCGGAAGTGACCTGGTTCGCGGCGCTGCTGGCGATCGCGGCCGGGCTCGCGCGGCGGCTCGCGCCTCACGGCGAGTGGCCCGCGCGGGAACCGTTCGTGAGGCTCGAGGTCCCCGACGGATTCGTGGGGGTCCTCATTCTCGGACTGGCGGCGGTCCTGCTGGGGCAGGGAGTCGTCGAGACCGTGGGCTGGAACCTGGTCTTCGCGTCGGCGCTCGTATTCGCCGCGCGCGGACTGGCGATCCAGTGCTTTTGGATGGATCGGGGACGGCTGGGCATGCTGGCACGAGTCGCCTACTTCCTGGCGTCGGTGCTGCTCTTCCTTCCCGTGTTCGCATTCGTGACGTCGGCGCTCGGGTTGTTCGACGCTTGGTTCGACTTCCGGCGGCACCGCGACGAAGGCAAGGGATCGAATCCCTTTTCGATGTTTCAGCAGTCGTCCGGTGACGACCAAAGGGGGGCGGAATGAAAGTCATCCTCACCGTCGACGTTCCGGAGGTCGGGTCCCGGGGGGATCACCTCGACGTCTCGGCGGGCTACGCACGGAATTTCCTGCTGCCGCGTCGGTTCGCGGTGCCCGCGACGTCGGGCAATCTCGCCACGATGGCCGAGGAGAATCGTCTCTCCGGTCGGCGCCAGGAGAAGGCGCGCCAGGAGGCGCGCAAGGTCGCGAGCTTCCTCGGGGACCACGAGATCTTCACCACGCTGAAGATCGGGGCCGAGGGCAAGGCGTTCGGCTCCGTGACCGCGAAGGAACTCGCCGTCCTGCTGCGGCAGGCCGGTCTCGAGGTCGATCGCCGGCGGATCCGCCTCGACGTTCCGATCCGCCGTCTCGGTGTCTTCGACATTCCGATCCACATCCACTCCGAGGTCGACACGGTGGCGAAGCTGTTCGTCGATCGGGAGTCGGGGTCGAAGGACGGCGCCCGGGCCGCGCAGGCGCAGTGGGACGCCGCCGAGGCGGCGCGTCTCGAAGCCGAGCGGGTGGAAGCCGAGGCGCGGGCCGAGCGGGAGCGCGAGGCCGAGGAGGCCGCGCGACAGGCGATCGAGCGCGCCGAGGCCCGTCGCAAGCGCGAGCAGGAAGAGGCGGAGGCGCGGGAAGCCGCGAAGACCGCCGCGGCGGCGTCCGACGCCGAGGGTTCGGACGGAAGCTCCGACTGAGCGCCTCGATGTTCTCGCGCACGTTGATGCTGGCGCTCGCGGGGCTCGCGCTCCTCGTCGCGCCCGGCTGCGGTTCCCGGCAGTCCGCCTCGGAGGGCACTCCGGGGCGGAGTGATCGCGACCCCGGCGCCGTCCTGGCGAAGGTCGGCGACCGGAAGATCCGCGAATCCGATCTCGAAGCGCGGCTGGAGCAGGTTCCGGTGCTGGCCCGGGGCGAGTTCAGCTCGCCGGCCGGCCGGGAGCGCCTGCTGCGCCAGGTGATCGAAGAAGAACTCCTCGTCCGCGCCGCGCGCGACGAGGGGCTCACGAAGGACCCCGCGATCGCGTCCGAGATCGATCGCTCGGAACGCTCGATCCTCGCTCAGGCCTTCCTCGACCGAAAACAGCGCGAGATGACGCAGATCTCCGAGGCCGACGCCCGCGAGTTCTTCGACGCTCACCGCGACGAGTACTTCCAGGAGCGACTCGTCCGCGTGCGCCTCTTCCAGAACCGGAACGAGACGATCGCGAAGCGCGCGCGGGAGATGGTCGTGGACGATCACCTCCCGATGGAGCAGGTGTGCAACCGGTTCTGCGAAGACCCGCGCCTCATCGAGAGCGGGGGCGAGCTTCCGGGGTGGATCCGCAAGGGCAAGAGCGCGGGCTGGCTCGGCAATCACCCCCGGTTCCACGAGGTCGTGTTCGCGCTGCCCGTCGGCGAGGTGAGCGAGCTGTTCCAGACCGTGCTCGGCTGGCACTTCGCCGTCGTGGAAGAGGAGCGCCCGGCGCACGAGATGACGTTCGAGGAGGCGCGAGCGGACGTCGAGGGGCGGATTCAGCGCGAGCGCAGCACGAAAGGCCTTCCGGAACTTCTCGACGAGCTGAACGAGCGATACCATGTGGAAGTGCTGGAGACGGAGCGGGACGCCGAAGCGGTCTTCGCCGAGGCGCAGGCGGCGAGCGACGCCCGACAGGCTGTTCAGCTCTACGAGGAGCTGATCCGTCGCTGGCCGGACGATGCGAGAGTCCCCGAAGCGCTCTTCATGGCGGGCTTCCAGCGCGCGGAGACTCTCGGAGATTCGGCCGGCGCGAACGAGGCCTTCCGCCGGCTGCTCGACGAGTTCCCGGACTCGGAGCTCGCGCAGAGCGCCCGCTTCATGATCGAATCCGGGGGCGAGGGTGCGCCCGAGTTCGAGCCCGAGGAGTCGCCCGCGAGGGAGGAGTCGACCCCGTGATCGAGATGACCGTGTCGGGACTCGCGATCGACGATCGCACGCAGACGCCGGTCGTGATCCTGCGCGAGCGGGAGGGACAGCGGATGCTCCCGATCTGGATCGGTCCGTCGGAGGCCAGCGCGATCGCGATGGAGCTGACGGGGCGGAAGTTCCAGCGTCCGCTGACCCATGATCTCCTCAAGACGGTGATCGACGGTCTCGGCGCCAAGGTTCCGAAGGTCGCGATCGTCGATCTGCGCGAGAAGACGTACTTCGCCAAGGTCTATCTCGAGAGGGACGACGAGGTCCTCGCGATCGACGCGCGTCCCTCGGATTGCATCGCGCTCGCGCTCCGGACGAAGTCTCCGATCTTCGTGCGCGAGGAGCTCCTCCGGGCCGACGACTCGGCGGAGGAAGCGAACTACGAGCAATCCATGGAAGAGCTGCAGCGTCAGCTCGAGGAGATGGACCCGGATGAATTCGGCAAGCTCTGGTCCTGACGCGCCCCGCATGGCCCGTCGATCCCATCGCGTCCTCGTCTCCCTCGTCGCCGCGACGCTGGCCGGTTGTGCCGGCAATGCGCCTCGCCCCGATCTCTCGACGGAGATTCCCCCGCACGAGGAAGTGCAGGCACCCGTCGACCGGGGATTCGCGGGGGAGGTCCGGACCCTGCTCGTCTCGGATCCCGCCGCGGCCGAGCAGCTCGTGCGCGATCATCTCGCCGGAGATTCGGATTCGCCCGCGGAGCTCCGAGTGCTCCTCGGTGATGCGCTGCGCGCGCAGGGGCGCGACACGGAGGCGTTGCTGCAGTACTCGCGGATCTCCGGGATGCGCGGGGGCGCCGCCCAGATCACGCGGGCATACGACGGGATCGCCGAAATCCGCCGCCGGGGCGGCGACGAGGCGGCGGCGGTGCTCGCGGAGCTGTACGCGTGGGACGCGTCGACGACCGGGGACCGGGATGCGCGGGAGCGCCGGGTCGTGGCGAATCTCGAACGGCTGCCGATGTCGGATCTGAACGAGTTGCGCCGTTCCGCCGCCACGCTCGACGCGGGGGCGCTGGTCCGCACCGTCGCCGATCGTCGCGCCGCCGGTGAGGGAGCCGTGGTCTGCCTGCTCGCGCCGCGCAGCGGCAAGTTCGAGAAGTTCGGCGACGCGTTCACGCTCGGAGCACGAATCGCCCTGCGGGATCGCTCGACTCCGACGTCGGGCGCGATCGGGCTTCCGGTCCGCCTCGTGGAGCGCGACTCGCAGGGAGACGTTCTGACCGCCACGAACGAGGTGCGTGCCGCGATCACGAACGACGATGCGCTCGCGGTGATCGGGCCGCTCCTGAGCGTGACCAGCATGGCGGCGGGGGCCGTGTCCGAGTCCTACGGGGTCCCGCTGATCGCTCCCACCGCTACCGATCCCGCGATCTCGCAGCTCGGCCGCCATGTTCTCACGCTGGCGCCGGATCCGGAGGAGCTCACCGGACCGCTGGCGGAGTTCGCGGTTCACACCCTGGGCAAGCGTCGTTTCGGAGTCCTCCTCGCTCGCAGCGCGGAGAACGAAGCGTACGAGCGGGCGTTCCGCTCCGCGGTCGAGTTCGCGGGAGGCGAGGTCGCCGTGACGCTGTTCTACGAGGTCGGGGAGCGCGACTTCCGGCGGCTGCTGGAGCGTCTGGACGACGAAGCGGTGGATGCGGTCTACGTGCCGGGCGCCGCCGCGGACCTCGAGGCGCTCGCGGCGCAGCTGGACTTCTACGAGTTCGACAAGATGATCCTCGGACACGGCGGCTGGACCGACGCGCGTTTGCTCGATCCCGCGAACGTCGCGCTGGAGGGCGCGATCTTCGCGGTGGAGGCGGCGGACCATCCGGAGTCTCCGTTCCGACTGCGGCTGCGGGAGCTCGTGTGGCAGGAGGCGCAGGAAGAGGTCACTCGCTTCCACGTGCGCGGTTACACCGCCATGACCTCGCTGCTCGCGGCGATCGACGCGGGGGCGCGCACCGGCGACGAGCTGGCCACGACTCTCGCCGCCCGACGTTTCTGGTCGGCGCGCCCCGAGTCGGAGGAAGTGATCCTCCTGACGTTCCGCGACGGAGTCCTCGGTCCCGCATCGTGGGCGTCCGGTTTCGATCTCGTCCCGAAGGTCGCGCCGTCGTCGGAGGAAGAGAACGACGGTTCGTCGACCGAGTCGAAGACGGGCGCGATCCCGCGCCCCGCGGGAGATCGCACGGAAGGTTAGCCCTCGATCCCGGACTTCCGGATCATCTTCCGCGGGCCGCGGGCGCGCCCGGCGGGCTGCGACCGATTTTTCCTCGACAGAAGTCGCTTCCGAGCGGTTCCCTGGCTCCGGTGAGCGAATCGGAGGCGTCCTGCCGGGAGGGACTGTCGTGGCGAACGGAACCGGACGAGCCCACTGGGGGAGCCGCCTCGGCTTCGTCCTCGCGGCGGCGGGCAGCGCCGTCGGGCTCGGCAACATCTGGAAGTTTCCCTACATCACGGGCGAGTACGGCGGCGGGGCGTTCGTCCTGTTCTACCTGCTGTGCATCCTGGTCGTGGGGCTCCCGCTCATGTACGCCGAGCTCATCATCGGTCGTCGCGGGGGCAAGGACCCTCTCGGCGCGTTGCGCGCGCTCACCGCCCACGCGGGGCCCGGAGCGAAGGCGCTCAGCGTCTTCACCGGCATCCTTTCGGTGGCCGGCGGGTTCCTCATTCTGTCGTTCTACTCGGTCGTGGCCGGGTGGGCGATCCACTTCCTGCTCGTGTCCTTCGGCGTGTTCCCGCTGGGGGAGGGAGGAGCTGGCGCCGCGTTCGGCGCGCTCGTCGGCGATCCGAAGCTGTCCTCGCTCTGGCACACCGTGTTCATGCTGCTCTCCATCGTGGTGGTGGCGCGCGGCGTGCACGACGGCATCGAGCGCGCCTGCTCGATCCTGATGCCCGCCCTGGTGGGCATTCTCGTGCTGTTGCTCGTCTACGTGGGGATGCGGGGCGGTCTCGCCGAAGCGGTGACGTTCCTGTTCCGGCCGAACTTCCACGCGCTGAAGCCGGAGGGCATGCTGGAGGCGCTCGGCCACGCGTTCTTCACGCTCTCGCTCGGCATGGGCGCGATGATCACGTACGGCTCGTACCTCTCGCGCGACTCGACGGTCGTGCGCGACGGCGTGGCCGTCGCCGTCCTCGATACGGTCATCGCTCTGCTCGCGGGACTCGTCATCTTCTCCGTCGTCTTCGCCGCCGGGAAGGAACCGGGCCAGGGCCCCGGTCTCGTGTTCGTGACGCTGCCCGATCTGTTCGCGTCGATGCCGGGTGGGACGTTCGTCGGGGCCGCGTTCTTCTTCCTGCTGATCTTCGCGGCCTGGTCTTCGGCGATCTCCCTGCTGGAGGTCGTGGTGACGTTCTCGATCGACGAGTTCGGGCTCACGCGACACAAGGCCGCGTGGGTCTTCGGCGCCGTCATCTGGGGTCTCGGGCTCGCGTCCGCGTTTCGCGGTTCCGTGCTCGACTTCCTCGACAACCTGACCACGCGCTACATGCTGCCGATCGGAGGCATCGCGATCGCGATCGCGGCCGGATGGCTCGTGAAGAAGGAGGATCGCGAGGCGGGTTTCCGCGATCTCGGGGCGAGCGGTCCGTTGTTCGCGGCGATCTGGACCGTGATCATCCGCTTCGTCTCGCCCGTCGCGGTGGGCCTGGTCGTCCTGCAGAAGATCGGGGTCCTGAAGTTCGGCGGATGAATCGTTCTCGCGTCTTCTTTCTCTCCACCGTCGTCGTCGCCTTGTTCGGCGGCTGCCGGGCTTCGTCGCCGGGCCCGGAACGTGCCGTGGTCCTGGGCGCGGTGCTGCCGCTCACCGGTCCCGCATCCCACGCGGGAGAGGCGGTGCGCACGGGACTCGAGCTCGCCGTCGCGAGCCGGGAGGGGAATCCGCGCTGGACGATTCGCGCCGTCGACGGAGGCGGTGATCCGATGCTGTCCGTGCGCCGGGCGCGCGAGCTCGCCGCGGATCCCGAGGTCCGGGCGGTGGTCGGCGGGTGGTCCGCGGCGACCGCGCGTCCGCTCGCGGCCGCCCTGGAATCGGCCGGAGTCGCCTTCGTGGCGCTCTCTCCGCTCGCCGTCCCGCCCGGGGTCGAGTCCCGGATCGTGAGCGTACACCGGGCGCCTGCGCTCGCCGCGGCCGCCGCGCAGTACGCGCGGGACAGGCTCGACGCCGGGGCCGCGGCCATCGTGCGGGATCCGGCGAGCGCGACGTCGATGGCGCTGGCCGAGGAGTTCGCGTTCGAGTTCACGCAGCGCGGTGGCGAGATCCCCTGGACTCTCGATCTCGACGAGGATGGCGAGCCGCTCCGTCCCGCGGGTCGCGAGCCCGAGCTCGACGTCCTGTTTGCGGCCACGCCCTACGCGGCGGCGGCCGCCGCGGCCGCGCGGGGCGATCGGCTCCGCGGCGTTCCGATGCTGTTGCTCGAGGGCTGGGACGACGAGGGAGCTTCGGCGGCGGCGGCGGATCACGTGCTGTTCCGGTTCTCGTTCTGGACCGCAGAGGATCCGTCGCCCGAGGCCCGGAAGCTCCGCGGGCTGCTGCGCGACGCGGACGCGTCGCCCACGACCGCTTGTGCGTTCGGATGGGACGCGGTCACGCTCGTGGCCGAGGCCGCGCGGGTGGCCGGAGTCG
>JAGQIB010000197.1 GCA_020431545.1 Gemmatimonadota bacterium | reverse complement strand
CCCGCGCGATCGGATCGCGGCCCAGTGCTTCCCGCGTCCAGCGGGCGAGCCGCGCGCGCCAGCCCGGGTGGGCAGCGGACCAGATCTGCGACTCACGACGCACGCGCATCTCGTCCGTCCAGAGGCTCTCCGGGCGCACGAGCACCCTCATGTCGCGGGCCTGGTTCCGGTCCACGAAGCGGCTGGACTCCACGCACCCGCCGACGAGCTGGGGCTCGTCGAGCTCGATCTCGAGGCCCCCGCCGAACACGAGGAGCCGCCCGGCGACCCATTCGCCGGATCCGAGCTGGGCCTGCACGCGATCGCCTTCGAACAGCCGGAGCGGCGAGCGCGACCACTCGCCCCCGGGATAGGTGGGCCCCCTCCGCATCGTCATCCTCCCCGCTTCACCGATGGCCGGGCCGAGCCCGGACGTCGGCCGGTGGCTCGGCCGACGCGCGGCCGTGCGCCGCGACCGGCGGATGGTCGGCCGGTCCGGGGGGCGGTGTCAATGCCGGCGGTTCGATGCGGCCAGCCGGCGGAATTCCTGATAGCTTCGAGTTCCCCACCCGTTTCACGCCCCTCGGGATTACCCATGCGAAGCACTCTTCCGTTCCCGCGCCCGGCCTGGTGGGTTCGCGCCGGCTCCGCGGTGGCCGCGGCCCTTCTCCTGGTCGGCGCCGCGGTCCTCGGAGGCTGCTCCGCGATCCGCATCCCGGAGCTCGAGGCCGGGCGCCCCGCGACGCCGGAGGAGTTCGACCCCGGCTGGTACGGCTGGTACTGGTCGAACGGCTGGTGCGGCACCGGCGAGTCCGCGGAGAAGGACCTGGACGTGTGGGTGACCGATCCGCGGATCCTCACGGTGGAGGACGAGCGAAGGCTCCTCGTCACGGATTTCACGTTCGTGGCGTACCGCGGCTTCATCGGGCCGGACGACGTTCATCGAACGAGCGGCACCCTGTTCCTTCCGCTCGACGACCACGGCGAGGTCTCCGTGCGGCGCGGGGGTGACATCCTCGTCACGGAGTTTCCGCCGGGGATCTCCACGAGTGACTTCGACTTCGTGCGCGCGTACGGGCACCGGCCCGCGCTGGAGCTCGACGTCGCGACGGCGATCGTCGACGTGCGCGGACCGATCGTGCGGGACCTTCGTCGCTTCGAGAACCCGAGCTCGACTTCCGGCGAGGCCTTCCGGAGCGAGGAGCAGCTCGCGTACTCGCAGCTTCGCGCGTTCCAGCGGAGCGCCGAGGCGACGGATCTCCTGGAATGGCACACCGGAGTCGCGTGGATCCGCGCGGTGAAGGCCGTACGCGACGTGATGACCGACGCCACCGGCCTGACCGAGCTGCCGATGACGCTCGTGGCCGAGGGACGCGGGGCACTCGGAGCCGCGCAAGCCGCCGCCGTCGACCGCGGCGTGTGGGGACTCGTGTCGGTCGGGTGGCCGATGGACTGGCTCGATGCGCACTGGGTTCGGTGGCGGCGGTGGGAGCGGGAGGCGCGCGTCCGGATGATGGCCGAACTGCAGCCGATTCCCTACGGAAGCTCGCGGGACGTCGTGTCGTTCCTTCGTTCGAGCTACCGCGAACCGGATCCGGAATGTCCGAGCTGTCCGGGCAGCGGGCAGCGGTGGCGGTCGCAGCTCGAGATCGGCGTGCTGAAAGGGCAGGATCGTGGACCGATGGACGGTGTCGCGTTGCTGAACGTCGTGGGTGACTCCGATCCGGAGTGGCCGATCGATCTCGAAGCGCGCGTCGCGCTCTCGCGGGACGAGACGGCGTTCGCCTTGCCGTCGCCGCTGCCGGACGGAGTGGCCGGGCCGGCGGAAGCCGTTCTGGGCGGCGAGAGTTCCTCGTCGCGCGGACCCTGGGCGAGCCGGATCACGACCCCGTGGGAAGCGCTCACGTACCTGCCGGGTGCGCCCTCCACGCTCGCGAACGAGACGGCGGCGCGCGCCGCCCTCGCCTGGGCGGAGCGCGTGGCCGGCAATCGGGAGACGCCGCCTTTCGTGGTGATGGAGGGATTGAAGGAGGGTGACGTCGTCGTGGACATCGTGGCGCGGGACGCGATGACGTCGGTGAAGGAAGCGTGGCTCTGGGCCGTGGACGTGCCGGATCGCGCGGACGGCGACTTCAAGCGCGCCGTGCACGAGGGCAGCGAGATGGGCTGGCGTCGCGTGCCGGCGTTCTTCGCGGGGCCGGCGCCGGACGGCTCGAGCGTGTGGCGCGCGCGACTGCCGATCGTGACGGGCCGGAATCAGGCGTACTACCCGGTCGTGCAGACGCGTGTGGCCGGGCGGGATGCCGAGTACTCCCTGCCGGTGCGGGTGCTGTGGAATCTGGGGGATCCGGGATTGGGCGCGGTGTGGTGGTGAGGGCACGCGGCTCTCTGATCTCGACGTCTGAGGGTTCCGAGGATTCCTGGCGTCTCGCAACCGGAGTGTTCGCAACGCCGCCGTCTATCCGCGCGGCTCGTGCTCGACCGAACACCGAGAGGAGGTCGCGATGATTCGCGGCATGCACGCGATGTTCTATTCCTCGGAGGCGAAGGCGCTCCGGGAGTTCCTCCGCGACAAGCTCGGCCTGAAGGGCGCCGACGTCGGGGACGGATGGTTGATCTTCGACGCCCCGGAGGCGGACCTCGGCGTTCACCCGACCGAGGGGAACGACACTCCCTCCGGAACCGCCGACATCTCGTTCTACTGCGACGACATCGAGGCGACCGTCGCGGAGCTCGAGGCGCGAGGCGTGGTGTTCACGCGCCCGATCGAGGATCACGGCTACGGTCTCGTCACGTACTTCGAGGTGCCGGGGGGCTTCACGATCCAGCTCTACGAGCCGCGTTACACGAAGTAGAGGACCCTTCGTCTCAGAAATGCGCCGAGAACATCACCAGCGGGAACGCCAGGAAGTCGCCCGTGTCTTCCAGCGGGCGGAAGCCCGTCATCGTGAAGCTCGTGCTCTCCCAGAATGCGCGGAAGCCGACGTTGATCAGGCCTCGGAAGTCGGTGTCGTCGGTCAGCGCGCTCGCGCTGTTTCCGTACTCCGCGAGCAGCTTGAAGCCGCGCCCGACCTGAACGTCGCCGCCGAGGAAGAAGAAGACCTCTCCGCCCCCGTCGGCGAATCCGTGGTTCACGGCGCCGGTCAAGCTTCGCCGGTGATTCCCCAAGGACACGATCGCGCCCAGTGAACCGACCTTCTCGCCGCTGACGACCCAACCGGAGGCAGCCAGCGCCACGCCCACGCCGGTCTCCTCCCGCGAGACCAAGCGGAGCTTCGCCCCCAGGCTCGCGATCTGGAGATCGCTCGAGACGGGGAACGCGAGCATCGCGCTCAGGTCGAAGTCGTCGGTGATCGCGATTCCCAGGTTGTTGAACAGCAGCAGGAAGTTCCGGTAATACCCGTCGCCCCGCGGGAGGGTCTCCGAGGTCGGGGTCAAGAGCAGCGAGTTGGCATCCGGGTCCCGCCTCCAGCCCGGGGGAGAAGTCGGTCCGGGGATGTCTCGATTCACCGCTTGGATCTGACTGCGGTCGATCAGAAGGCGCCCCATCGAGTCGGACTCGACGACGACGAACTCCTCGGCCTCGGAGACGATCCGTCCGCGCACTCGGGTGCCGTCGAAGAGCACCAGCTCGACGAGCTCCTCGGTCGCGGGCTCCGGGGATTCCTGCGCCGCCACGGCGCCGGCCGCGACGAAGGCCAGAAGGAACCCGGCCAGGATCGGCGAAAGAAGCCTCGACATGAGTACGGGCCCTTCGGCTCGGGAGTCTGTCATCTCGCCACGAATGTAAAGTCTGGCCTCCCGCGCGGCGCGACGGCAAGTCGAATCGGACGCGGCAGGTCCCCCCGGGCGGGCAGGTGTATGATGGAACGAGCCATGCTCGGCTGCGGCGGCCCGCCCCGAAGTCGATCATCGACTCGCTCGACAACCCGCTCCCCGAGGTATCGCATGACGCACCGTGCCGCTCGCCGCCTGGGGCCGCTCGCCCTGGCCGCCCTCCCCGGTCTCCTCCTCCTGGCGACCTCGAACCTCGCCGTCGCCTCCACCCCGACCGCCTCCGCCGTCATCGACGATTCGATCCCCGCCGACCGTTTCCCGCACCGCGCGGAGGAGGCCCGCTCCAAGGCGCGCTTCGCCGAGCGCGCGGCGCGTGAGGCGGATCAGGCGAGCGTGATGACGCCGAATCAGTACCAGTTCGACGTCACGCATTACGGTCTGGATCTCACGCTCAGTCCGAGCACGAGCACGCTCTCGGGCACCGTCACGACCACGGCCGAGGTCACGAACGGGCCCGTCGCCACGTTCGACTTCAATCTCAAGAACAACATGACGGTGTCCGCCGCGACGTCCGGCGGCGTGCCGACCACGTTCGCGCACGCGTCCAACATCGTCACCGTGGACCTGGATCGGTCGTACGCCAACGGGGAGATCGTGACGCTCACGGTGACGTACTCGGGCAATCCGTCCGGGGACTCCTTCGGGTGGAGCAGCTTCGGCGGCTCGCCGATGATCTGGTCGCTCAGCGAGCCCTTCGGGGCGCGCGAGTGGTGGCCGTGCAAGGATCACAACGACGACAAGGCCGACTCGGTGGACATCACGATCACCCTGCCGGACAACCTCGTCGTCGCGTCGAACGGCACGCTCGTCTCCGACGTGGACAACGGCACCACGCGCACCACGCACTGGCACACGGACTACGCCATGGCGCCATATCTCGTGTCGATCGCCTGCCATCCGTACACGGTGTTCTCGCACTGGTACACGCCGCAGGCCGGCGGCTCGCCGATGGAAGTGAAGTACTTCGTGTATCCGAGCCACTTCAGCGCGGTGCAGGCGACGTATGCCCTCACCGTTCCCATGATCGACGCGTTCGCGCAGGGCTGGGGTGAGTACCCGTTCGTGAACGAGAAGTACGGGCATGCCGAGTTCGTGTGGGGCGGCGGTATGGAACACCAGACGTGCACGAGTCTCGGCGGCTACGGCGAGGACCTGATCTCGCACGAGCTCGCGCATCAGTGGTGGGGAGACAACGTGACCTGCGCGGACTTCCACCACATCTGGCTGAACGAGGGCTTCGCGACCTGGGGTGAGGCCTACTGGAAGGAGCAGTCCGCGGGGGTCGGCACGTATCGAGACTACATGGACGGCGCCGCGTACTTCGGTCCCGGCACGATCTACGCCGAGGACCTCACGGACTTCAACGCCATCTTCGACTCGAACCTGAGCTACAACAAGGCGTCGTGGGTGGTGCACATGCTCCGCGGCGTGCTCGGCGACACCGACTTCTTCGCGGGGCTCGCGCACTACCGCGCGCTGTACGGCGGTTCGGTGGCGACCACCGAGCAGTTCCGGGACGCGATGGAAGACATCTCGGGTCGCGATCTCGATGCCTTCTTCCAGCAGTGGATCTACGGGGAATACTTCCCCGTCTACGGTTCCAGCTGGGTCGCGACTCCCGGCGGCATCGACCTCACGATCGATCAGCTGCAGACGAATACGGGTCTCTTCACGATGCCGATCCAGGTTCGCGTGACGAGCGACGCGGGCACGTTCGACTACACGGTCGAGGACGAGCTCGCCTCGCAGACGTTCGCCATCTCGGTGCCCGGCACCGTGGAAGACGTCCAGATCGATCCGGACAAGTGGATCCTCCGTCAGGTTCAGTCCACGGTGACGAATCCCACGCTGGCGCAGGGCATCCTGCTCGTGAACGGCGTGGACTGGGCCACCTACGGCTCCGAGATCACGTCGGCCTACGCGGACAGCACGTTCTGGAACGACTTCCCGATCACGTTCTGGGACACGTTCTCGGAACCGGCGGGCGGCTACCCCCCGAACGTGCCGGAGCCGCTCGGCCACGGCGCCGTGCCCGCCGGCACGATCGGGAAGTACTCCGCCGTGGTGTGGGTGGGGAACAACTACGCCGGCGACCTCGCCGACTGGATCGAGACGCCGATCGAGTCGTATCTGGACGCGGGTGGCAACGTGCTGCTCCTCACTCGCATGGGAAGCGATTTCCTCGATCCGTCGCTGTCGGCGTACCTCGGAATCAACACGACCTCCGTGCAGACCACGATCAGCTCCTGCAACGCGCAGGTCGCCGGCCTCACGAACATGAGCCTGATCGGAACTCAGAACCTCGTGGATCTCTTCTCGCCGACCGTCGGTCCGAACAGCACGCTCCTGTTCCGGGGCACGTCGACGCAGGGGATTGGCGTGGTCGTCGAGCCGCCCGCGGGCGGGACCGCCCGGCCGGACGGCGGCCGCATGGCGTACATCGCGGGGCGGCCGTATCGGTACAATCACTCGCAGTTGCGGGCGAACGTCGACTACATCCTCACGCACTGGTTCGGTGAGCCCTACTCGCCTGCGGTCCCCGTGGGAGAGCCCGGCATCGTGGCGGTGCCGTTCGGGCTGGAGCCGTGCGCGCCGAATCCGTTCGCGCGCGAGACGACGCTGGCGTTCTCGCTCTCCCGGAAGGGCAGCGCGGAGCTCTCCGTCTATGACGTCAGCGGGCGGCTCGTGCGGAATCTCGTCCGGGGCGAGCAGCCCGCGGGCGCGAGTCAGGTGATCTGGGACGGTCGAGATTCCGCGGGACTTCGGGTCGCTCCCGGTGTGTACTATGTCCGGCTTCACGAGGCCCAGGGGACGGTCGCCCGTCCGGTCGTCCTGATCCGCTAGCGACACCGTGGGCGCCGGATGACCGGCGCCCACGGGTCCGGAGAATCCGTCGGGGCCTTCGACGAGAAGGAGCATCGATGAAGTCCATGATCCCGACGTGGCTACTCTCGTTGGCTCTCATCCAGTCCGCGTGTGCCGGGCCGGCGGTCTCGACTCGGGCCGCGCGCCCGGCCCCGGATTCTTCGCCGGAGGACTCCGGCCTCGGTCTCTTCTCGGGAGATGCCTCGGTTCTGAGCGATCCGGAGATCGCCCGGATCCTCGACTATCAGTGGCGGATTCCGGAGCACGTGCGGATCGCCGTCTTCGCCCTCCAGTCGGCCCCGGAGTCGCGTGGCTACCGATCGTACGGCGCGGAGGGCAACTCATCGGTGCAGACCGCGACGAGCGCGATCGAGACCCTGCGATCGATTCCGGGGGTGTTCGACGTCTCGTACCTGCCCGAGTTCCTGCTCCCGCCGCAGAAGACGGTTCCGCTCCTGCGCGAGGCCGCGGCCCGGTACCAGGCGGACTGGATTCTCATCTACCGTTCGGACTTCCGGACGGAAGCGCACAACCGCGCGTTCGGTACCGACGAGGCCACCGGAATCTGCGTGGTGGATTGCGCGGTGCTCGACACCCGCACGGGAATCATCCCGTTCTCGTCGCGCGCCACGGAGATGTTCGCCCGGCCGAAGGACAAGGGAATGAGCAGCATGTACGACCTGGTGATGCGAGCCGAGCAACAGGCGTTCGACTCGGCGATGAGACGGAATGCGGAGGCGCTGGCGGAATTCGTCGCGACGGTGGAGCGGGGGCCCTAGGCCGGTATCGCATCGCGACTCGGAATGGCCGTCGACGTGGAGTCGAAACGGAGCGGGCCGATCGACCTCATCCACCCCTACGAAGCGGGAGTGGGTTCTCCCCGCGACGGTCGCCGGATCAAAACGCTCCCCAGCAGGAACAGCGCGCCGGGTACGCAGAGCAGCCCCCACCACGTGTAGACCTCCGGTGCGAAGGTCCGACCGACGACGAGCAGGCTCGCGGCCATGCAGACGAGGCTCGCCCCGCCGGCGAATCGGGGCCACCGCCAGCCGAGCAGGTACGCGATCGAGAACCCCACCGGGAACAGCGCGAGGTAGATCCACTCACGGAGATTCGCGGGCCCGGTGCCGGATTCGCCGAACAGCATCATCGCGAGCGGCACCACCACCGCCGTCCCGGCCAGCCGAGCGATCCACAGCAGGACGCGGCCGGTGAGTCGGGTCGTCGCTTCTGCGGTCATGATCTCCTCCCTTCGGTGCGGTGGGCCTGAGCGCCCCATGGTCGGCTAGTACGGACGTGGGGACGGAAGGTTGCGGCTCGCGTGGGCCGAGGCCCCGTGCCGCGCCGCCCGGCCCAAACGGTGCCCCCGGGGCGCTCGGGATGCTACGATCCGGCCGTATGCCAATGCACATCCGACGCCGCGTCGGCCGCGGCGACCCCGCTCCCAGTTCCGGAGGTCGGAGAATCATGATCCCTCGCTTCCATCTTGCGCTCGTCCTCGCCGGCTTCGGCCTCGTCCTCGCCGCGCCGCCCGCCCGCGCGGCGGCTCCCGGCTTCCCGCACGACGTTCCGGCGTTCGCGCTCGAGAAGATCCAGCCGGCGTTGCGGGAACAGCTCGTCGCCGACGCGACGTCCGCGTCGACTCTCGTCCCCGTGATCGTGATGCTGCCCGAGCAGGCGGACCTCGCGTCCCTCGATGCCCAGTTCTACGCGGCCGGCATCGGGAAGGCGGGGCGCGCTCCGATCGTGATGGACGAGCTGCGGTCCGTGGCCGCACGGACCCAGGCCTCGGTGTCGGCCGCGCTCGACGTGTGGCGCGCGGAGGGCAAGGTGGACCGGGAGCGCATGTTCTGGATCGTGAACGGCTTCGCGCTCCGCGCGACCCCCGACGTGATCGTGGCGCTCGCGGAACGTGACGACGTGGCCACCGTCTCCTTCGACGGTCCGCTCGAGCTCGAGGACTACGTCGACGAAGGGCCGGCCACGCAGTCGCCCGGCGGCGCCGAGATCGGCCTCACAGCCGTCAACGCGCGTGCGCTCTGGGATCTCGGCTTCACGGGGCAGGGCGTGATCATGATGAACATCGATACGGGTGTGGACGCGACGCACGCCGCGCTGGCGCGCAGCTACTACGGCAACTCGCCCGGCCCGGGCGCGCTCGCGTCCTGGTTCGATCCCGTGGGCGAGGAGTGCTCGACCCCCTGCGACTACGGGGAGCACGGCACGCACACGATGGGCACGATGGTCGGTCTCGACCCGGCCACGGCCGACACGATCGGTGTGGCGTTCGGCGCGAAGTGGATCGCGGCGGCCACGATCGACATCAACGCCACGCCGCACACGAGCTACTCGGTCGCCGCGTTCGAGTGGGCGCTCGACCCCGGCGTGGGCAACCGCCCGCCGGCCGACGTGATCAGCTGCTCCTGGCGCGATCCGTGGCTCAGCTTCGCGGACGAGTGCGGGCCGAACGGCACGTACTGGGCGGCGATCGACGCGTTCGAGGCGGCCGGTGGCGCCGTGGTGTTCTCGGCCGGAAACAGCGGCCCGGGCACCGGCACGATCACCGCGCCGAAGAACCGCATCTCGAGCCCCGTGAATATCTGGGCGACCGGCAACGTCAACGCGAACCAGGCCGGCTATCCGATCAGCAGCTCCTCGAGCCGCGGTCCCTCGGATTGCGACGGCACGACGATCAAGCCGGAGGCGGTGGCCCCCGGCAGCAGCGTTCGCTCCTCCGTGCCCGGCGGGTACTCGTTCTTCTCCGGAACGTCGATGGCCTCGCCGCACGTGGCCGGCGTCGTCGCGTTGCTGATGGAGGCGTTCCCCTGGGCCACCGGCACCGAGATCAAGACCGCGCTGCTCGCCACGGCGACGGATCTCGGCGCCGCCGGGGAGGACAACGTCTACGGCCACGGTCTCATCAACGCGGGCGCCGCGTTCGAGTTCCTCGGCGGCGCGTCCGACATCCGGGATGAGCTCGACGTCTCGCGTGGTCGCGGCGTGTCGCTCGCTCAGAACGCGCCGAATCCGTTCAATCCCTCCACGTCGATCCGCTACGAGTTGCCGTCCCGCGCGAGCGTGAACCTGCGCGTCTACAATGCGCACGGCCAGGTCGTCGCGACGGTCGTCGACGGGGTCGCGCAGGACGCCGGTTCGCACACGGCGCGCTGGAACGGCCGGACCGCGAGCGGGACCGAGGCGGCGAGCGGGATGTACTTCTTCCGGCTCGAGGCCCGCCCGGACGGCGATGCGGCCGCGGCGCCGACCGTACGCGTGCGTCAGGCCGTGCTGCTGCGATAGAAGCAACGTCGATGCGCGGAGAGCGTTCGCCCGTGAAGCTGGATCTCCACTACGTGGATCCGCGCCTGGTCGCGCTCTACGATCTCGAGAACGCTCGGGGCATCGATACGGACTTCTACTGCGATCTCGCGCGAGAACTCGATGCGCGCGTGATCGTCGACCTGGGCTGTGGCACCGGGGTGCTCACCCGCGAGCTCGCCACCGGGGGACGACGGGTGTTCGGCGTCGATCCTTCGGAGGCGATGCTCGCGGCCGCCCGGGGTCATCCCGGGGCCGAGCGGGTCGAGTGGATCGTCGGCGACGCGACCACCCTCGGGGCGGTGGACGCGGATCTGGTCGTGATGACCGGAAACGTCGCGCAGGTGTTCCTGGAAGATCACGACTGGATCGCAGCGCTCCAGGCGATCCGCACGTCGCTCGGGCCCGGCGGTCATCTCGCGTTCGAGAGTCGGAACCCGACCGCCCGCGGCTGGGAGAACTGGACCCGCGACGAGACCTACGAGCGCATCGATTCTGCGAACGGCCCCATGCGGTGCTGGCTGGATCTCGTGACCGTCGAGCCGGGGCGTGTCGTGTTCGAGGGGCACAACGTGTTCGAGAACACCGGGGAAGTGCTCGTGGCTCGAAGTGAGCTGCGCTTCCGTTCGCAGGCCGAGATCGACCGATCGCTCACCGAGAGCGGCTTCGAGGTGCAACACGTGTTCGGAGACTGGCGTCGCGGTCCGATGCGACCGTCGAGTCCCGTGATGGTCTTCGTGGCGCGGCGCGCCTGACCGGCGAACGCGGTGCCACGGGATTGTATTCACGAGGCGACGTCCGCCCCCGGCGTTCCCCGCTACGGTTCGATCGTGTACCGGAGGACATACTCGTGGCGGCCGTCCACGGGGAAGATCTGCATCTCGCCCGAGAGCCCGGCGAGTTCTTCCGTGCCGGAGTCGGGAACGACGGTCACGCCCCACTCCACCGGCGTTCCCGCCTTCATCAGTCCGTGGTGCAGCAGGACGAAGGATCCCTTGCGCCCGTCGAGCGTTCCGGAGACCTGCTCCATGGCCGTGTAGCCGGCCGAGCCCTCGGTTTCCGTGCGGAACGCGAGCATTCGCCCGCGACTGACGGCGGTCAAGGCGCCGTGGTACTTCTTGTCGAGAATCAGGTCGCCGAACGTTTCGTCGCCCGGCTCGGCCGGTTTCATCGAGATCTCGAACTCACCTCGCACTTCCATCGGATTCTCCTCGACTTCGCCGTGTTCGGAAGAGCTGGCGGTGGCCAGGCCAGCCCCGAGCGCCAGACCCAGAACGATCGACACGGAAACTCGCCGCATATTGCCTCCGGGGCTCCTGAGAGGATCAGGACCCGAAGCTAGCGAACTCCTCCCTAGGACTCTTGAAGAAACGCGACAGATGCGACGCAAGAACGACGCACCACGAGGAGTCCTCCGATCGAAGGCGACGTCGTCGTCTGCGTTCCGGAACGAAAGGTATCATCCGGCCGCGGACCTGGAGCCCTGGGTCGAGCACCACTGGACCGTGACCTGGGACCTGGAGGGCGCGCCTCCCCAGCCGGTCGCGACGCTCCCGCATCCCTGCGTGCACCTCGTGTTCGAGGAGGGACAGAGTGGCGTCGCGGGGCCGAGTCGCGCCCGTTTCGCTCGCGAGCTCTCGGGTCGCGGCGACGTCTTCGCGGTGAAATTCCTTCCGGCGGGATTCCGGTCCTTCGTGAACGTGCCCGTGACGGACTTCGCCGACCGAGTGCGCCCGATCCACGACGTCTTCGGGCGAGAGGGCGCCCAGCTGGAGGAGTCGGTGCTGCGGGCGGACGCGACGCCGGAGAGGATCGCCCTTGTGGAGGACTTCCTCCGATCGCGGCATCCGGCCGAAGACGTCCGGACGAAGCAGCTCAACGAGCTCGTTGCGCGCGCCGCGCTCGATCGGAGCATCGTGAAGGTGGCGGACCTGCAGGCTCTCGCGGGGCTCGGGCTGCGGTCCTTGCAGCGCCTGTTCGCGGAGTACGTGGGAGTGAGCCCGAAGTGGGTGATCCAGCGCTATCGTCTGCACGAGGCAGCCGAGCGACTCGCGGCCGGTCCGGAGGATCACGCTTCGCTCGCGCTGGAGATCGGATACGCCGACCAGTCGCACTTCATCCGGGACTTCAAGTCGATCGTGGGAGTCACTCCCGCGGCGTACGTGCGGGCGGCCGGGCCGAGTGCCACGCCGGAGAGCCCACGCGGGTGATCGGTCCAAACGCGGCGTGGGCCGGCCCCCGGGGTGATCGTTTCGTTCCCGGCGCGCCGGGAACCAGCGGTTTCGAATGACATGTGACACAGTGCGGGGGGCGGCCGGGATCCTCCCGATCGCCCGATCGTGAGCTGCACGCGGGGTCGAAAGACATGTGCCGAGTTGCCGGGGTCCTGCTCGTTCTCGCGCCCGCGGTCGCCGGAGCCGGCACGCTCGAGGGAATCGTTCGAGACGATTCGGGTCGGCCCGTAGCCTTCGCCAACGTCCTCTGCGGACCTGCCCCGGAAACGTGGGCGATCGGCGTGTCCGCCTCCGACTGGCTGCGGCGAGAGACCTTGCGGGCGATCGCGGATTCGACCGGGCACTGGCGGATGGACGACGTCCCGGCCGGGCGCCGCTCGTTGCAGGTACGCCACCTGGCGATCCGGGAGTGGAACTCCGCCGTGGAGGTTCCCGGGGAGGCGACGGTCGAAGTCGCGGTGACTACGGTATCCGTGAAATTCGATCCTGGCCCCATCGAGATCCCCCGGACGCGATCCGGACGTGTCGAGGATGCACTCACCCGTGCCCCCCTCGCGGATGTGTTCGTCTCCAGCTGGCCGGCTCGTCCGTCCGACGATGGTCCCCCCCGGCGCTTCGAGTTGCCGCGAGGTCACCAGCTCGTCCGTACGAACGCCTCGGGGGAGTACTCCGGGCGACAGGCGCCGGAGGCCTGGGCTCACTTCGGGCGAGCCGGGTACGAGCCGTTCCTGACCCGCGTGTCGTCGCACTCTCCGACGGAAGGAGGATCGCCGGGGGCGCTGCTCACGCTGCTTCTTCCGGCACCCCGAGCATTGCTGGCGTCGGTCCCCGACTCGAGCGATCTGATGCAATGGGTCTCCGCCTGGCGCAGTGTTCTGCCCGGCCTCGCGATCGACGACTTCCGTGGGGTACGGCACGGAGAGATCGGAGCGGCCGAACTCGACTACGTGGAACACCTGCACGCGCTCGGCCTGGATCTCCCGGCCTGGCGACGTTTCCTGAAGCTCTCCCCGGACGGACGCTGGGGGATCGACGCGTGGCTCTACAACATCGGCAACCGGGGGGGGCACGTCTCGCTCGAGCGCGGTCCGGACACGACGGTCGGCCTCGTGGAAGTCGAGACCGGGAAGTGCCGGCGCCTGCTGAGCGGCGGACCCGCGCTCGAGGTACAGGTCGTATCCTGGATCGGGCCCCATACCGTCGCGCTCGGTGGGCGATCGGAGGATCCGAGGACTTCGAGTCCGCACCTCGCGCTCTGGGTCTACGATGCGGAGGCCCGGACCGCCGTGTCGTACCGGGGGCCCGAGTGCACGCCGGCCGAGGCCGCCTCCGTCACCTGGGACCCCGAGAGGTGATCGTCGCCGCACCGGGCGACCGCCTTGCAACGACGTCTCCCACGGAGCACAATGTCGGTCGTCGTCCCGTGCAAGCGGCGCGGGGCGTCCGCTCCCCCCAGATCAATCCTCGGAGGGAAGCCCATGAGCCGGGAGAAGAACAGGCTTCGACTGCACAGGACGACGCTTCGCTCGCTCACCGGAAGAGATGCCCGCGAAGTGCGCGGCGCCGCCGATGACGTTCAGCAGGTGACCCGGGCCTTCACCGGCTGCGAGTTCTGCGGCCACACGGCGATCTATCCGATGCCCTGCCACACCTGGGAAACCTGTCCCACGTATGCGCCCTGCTACAGCTTGAACCATTCGAACTGTCCGGATTGCTGGCCGACGAATCCGAACTCGGTCCTGCAGTGCTGCTGATTCGACGCGTGTGGTGAGCCCGCACGTCCGCGTCGCGCGACCCGTCGGCGATCTCGATCGCTCCGTCCGGATGTACGTGGAGGGTCTCGGTCTGCGCATCCTCGGGAGCTTCCGGGATCACGAGGGATTCGACGGAACGATGCTCGGGGCGCCGGGCGCCGGACTCCACTTCGAGTTCACGTCGTGCCCGGCGCACCCCGTGCGCCCCTCGCCCACTCCGGAGGATCTGGTCGTCTTCTATCTTCCCGATGCAGTGGAGTGGGGCGCCGGCTGCGAAGCGATGCGGAAGGCGGGCTTCCGCGAGGTCGATGCGTTCAATCCGTACTGGAACGTCCGGGGGCGGACGTTCGCCGACCCCGACGGGTACCGTGTCGTGCTCCAGAACTCGGCGTGGCGCGACCCGGCCGCCGATCGCGAAGTGCGGCAAAGTTGACGGATCTCGTGTTCGAGACTCCGAGTCTTCAATGCCGACGGTGGGTCACCACGGACCTGGACGCGATCCACGCGGTCTACTCGGACCGGGAGGCCATGCGCTGGGTGGACGACGGCGAGCCGATCACGCGCGCGGCCTGCGAGGAGTGGCTCCGGGTGACGGAGCGGAACTACGCCACACGCGGCTACGGGATGTTCGCGCTGACGGATCGCGAGCGCGGGGAGGTCGTGGGATTCTGCGGCCTCGTCCACCCCGGGAATCAGCCGGAGCCCGAGATCAAGTACGCGTTCCGCCGCGAGGTCTGGGGACGCGGGCTCGCCAGCGAGGCCGTTCCCGCCCTGTTGCGCCACGGTGCATCGCTCGGGATGGAACGGATCATCGCGACCGTGGCGCCGGAGAACGTCGCGTCGCGTCGCGTCCTGGAGAAGGCCGGCCTGCGCGAGATCGATCGCCGCGAGGACGCGGAGGGCACCACCCTGGTGTACGAGTGGATCGCGCCGGCGGGCCGCGCGTGATCGAACGGCCGGCTCCCCGCATCTTTCTCGCGTCCTTGGAGTCCGCGCTCGCCGACGCCTGGCACCGTCACTGCGGCGACCTCCCCGGCGTTTCCGTGCACCGCGGTTCGATTCTCGATCTCCGGGTCGATGCGGTCGTGAGTCCGGCGAACAGCTTCGGATTCATGGACGGCGGCATCGACGCGATCTACCTGCGGCACTTCGGCGCCGGTGTCCAGGAGCGCCTTCAGTCGGCGATCCGGGAGCGTCATCACGGAGAACTGCTCGTGGGGGCCGCGGAGATCGTCGACACCGGTGACCCGCGGATTCCGTACCTCGTCGCCGCGCCGACGATGCGGGTGCCGATGATCCTGTCCGAAACGGTGAACGCCTACCTGGCCGCCCGCGCGGCGCTCCTGCTCGCGCGGCACGGCGACTTCGCCTCCGGTGGTCGCGTGTCCGACTCCGTGACGTCCCTCGCGTTTCCGGGACTCGGCACCGGCGTCGGGGGGATGGATTTCGAGGTGTGTGCCCGGCAGGTCCGCGCCGCGATCGAGCAGGTTTGCCACGACGGGAAACCGTTCCCCGCGACGTGGCTCGAGGCCCAGATCCGGCACCAGAAGCTGTACACGGATCGCGCGCGGGACCTTCAGCAGGACTGAGCGCGCGCCGCCTTCCCGGGGGACGTCGAGTTCGCCGATCCCGGATGCTCCAAGCGACTCCGTCGCGAACCCGCCCGCGGCTTGGCAACTCCCGGGGCAACGTGAGAAGATCCGCGCGCACGGTTTCCGTGCGCCCCGCCTGCCCCCGAGTGACGACCATGACTCCACCGGGATCTCTGTCCGGTCGGCGAAAGACCTTCGCCGCCGTCTTCTCGCTTCTCTCGACGTCCGCGCTCCTGGCGAGCTGTGACGGTGTCGGCGAGATCGATGCGCGACGTAGCGCGCTCGCGGCCGCCCGCGCTCGCTGGGACGCTCAGTCCGCGGTCGACTACGACTTCGTCGACCGCCGCATCTGCTTCTGTGCGGGTCCCTCCGCCTGGATCACTCACGTTCGCTCCGGGGCGGTCACGGACGTCGAGGTGATCGACACGGACACGTACGGAGAGGACCCCCAGGTCCTGCACGATCGGGCGCTCACGTGGGCGCGCACGATCCCCGAGACCTTCGACTGGCTCGAGAACGCGATCGAGGAGGCGGACCGGTATCGCGCCGAGTACTCGCGTACGCTGGGCGTGCCGAGCCACGTCGCGATCGACTTCTCCGAACCCGCCGCGGACGACGAGATCACGATCGAGGTGGGAAGCGTGAACCTGCTCGGCGCGACGCCGGCGCCCGTCGTCGGCAATCGGTAGGCCGGCCTCGGCCGGACGCGGAAGAGGCCGGGGAGAGTTCCACTCCCCGGCCTCCTTTTCGTTGCCCCGAGAACAGCGGGCGGCTACCGCGTGAGGTCCACCGAGAACGTGGCGTTGTTCGCGGTCGTCTGCACGGGTGCGAAGGGACGCGCGTCGGGTCCGAAGACCCCGCCCCCGGGGTAGAACGTGAGACCGAGGTGGGCGTCGACCGTTCCCGTGGCGGTGGGCGTGAGGAAGTTCGCGGCTCCCGTCATCGCGAAGCGATCGCTCAGCGGCATGAACAGATCCGCCCCGTACACGAACACGTTCTTGTCGCGCGTATCCGGGGGCAGCACCCAGACGACGTTGTCGTGTCCGGCCGCGTACCCTCCCCAGACCGAGGTCCAGGCCCGGCTCGGCCAGGTGTGGCGCAGGAACGCGTTCACCTGCTGGATGGGCTGCAGCGTGACTTCGGTGTCGCCCATCGTGCCGACGTCGTCCCGCAGTGACGCGGTTCCCCAGACACCGAGCTCGTTGTGCGGGGTGACGGCGTATCCGATGCGTCCACGGAACTGGGCGAGCCGGAAGTCGTCGTAGTACGAGTTGTGCTGGTAGTCGTAGCCGGCCGCCCAGCGCAGCGACCCCGCGGTCTGGAACAGACCCACGCTGCCGTAGTACTGGGTACGTCGACTCGTGCCTTCGATCTGGTCCAGCACGTGAACGGCCGCGTCCGAGAAGTTCGCCCCCGCACCGACGTGCAGGCCGAGCCCGCCCGACTTCCAGAGCGCGAAGCCCGTGTCCACGGCGAAGCGACCGCCCATGTTCGCGTTGATGCCCAGATCCTGCGGCTGCTTGGAGCCGTCGAGCCCCGCGAACAGACTCAGGTTCGCGAGGGGCGTCGGCATCGATTCCGCGGCGTGCGCCGTGCCGCTCACGGCGAGCGCCGCGACCGGGAGCAGGATCGAAAGGAGACGAATCGGCTGAGACACGGTGTACCTCCGGGTGGCTATCCGGCCTGAACGTAGTCTTCGGAGAGGCTCGGCACGAGCCGGGCGGCCGGGACCTCTCGCTTGTCCGTGGCGTTCGCTTCGTCGAGCGACGCGCGCATCGCGTCGTAGCAGTCCCGGTCGAGGCCGGTGCCCGCATCCTGCGACATGATCTCGAGCACACGCTCGGTCGGAAGGCCCTCGCGGTACGGGCGCGAACTGCGCAGCGCGTCGCAGATGTCGGCCACGCACAGGATCCGCGCGGCGAGCGGGAGCGTCTCCCGGGAGAGCGCACGATGGTAGCCGCGGCCGTCCAGGCGCTCGTGGTGCGCACAGGCGACGTCGGCGACGTGGCGAAAGCACGAGACCCGGGCCAGGATCTCGGCCGTGTGCGCCGGATGCGCGCGTATCGTGCGGAACTCCTCGTCCGTCAGCTTGCCCGGCTTGTCGAGGATCAGGTTCGAGACTCCGAGCTTGCCGAGATCGTGGAGGAGGGCGGCGAGCCGGAGCTCGCGCAGCTCCTTCGGTCGGAAGCCGAGTCGTGCTCCCATGGAGACGGCCAGGTCGGCGACGCCGTTGGAGTGCCGGTAGGTCCAGGGTGACTTCGCATCGATCACGCGGGCGAACGCTTCCGCGACCGTGTCGAGGCGGTCGTCCGTGGCGAGTGTCACCCGGTCGGCGGGCTCGAAGACCGCGATGTCGTCCGGGTGCGTCCCCGTCGCGAAGTCGTCCCAGAAGGACCGATCCACGCGCGTGGCGAACAGCGCGTCCACGAGCGCGGGGTCGAACCATTTCCCCCGTCGTCCCGCGGCCATCGCGAACGCGGCGACCTCGCCGTAGGAAGTGAAGTAGACCTCGAACGTCTGCGCGAGTCCGAGGATCCGCCCGAACAGGGGGATGTCCTGTCCGCGCAGTCCGTAGGGCTGTCCGTTGCCGTCCCAGTGCTCGTCGAGCGCCCGGATCGCCGCGGAAGTCGCCTCCGGGAGCTCCAGCAGGCGCGCGATGTCGGCTCCGCGTTCGCACCTCGTCCGAACGACCTCGCGCGCGCCCTCGGGACCCTGAGACAGGACGCCGATCGTCTGCCAGACGCGACGCAGCCAGAACTGTCCGGCCGCGGCGTTCCGCGCCACGAAACGGAAGGACTCGAGCGCATGGGACCAGTCGATTCGCTTGAGATCGGCCTTCAGCTCGTGATCGTGCTGGCCGAACAGCGCCGCGAAGCGCGCCGCGTTGCTCGAGCAGCCCAGGTCCTTCATGAGCAGTGAGTAGAAGAGGGCGGCGCGATCGTCGGCGTCGAGCCCGAGCGGCTCCGCGAGTCGCATGCCCACGAGGCACGTACGCACCGCATGACCGGGACGCTGGCCCTCGGTGAGATCGAGCGCGTACGACAGTCCCGCGAGGACCTCCGACAGGCGGATGTCGCCGGGCGCGCGTCGCGCGGAATCGAGGGGAGAGGTCGGCATGTTCCGGAGATCGACGGAGGGACGAAATCGCTGAAGTGCGTATCGAATAAGGGATTTGGCGGTCCGGAGTTCCACTGGGCGTGGTTCTTGCGGATCGGAGTCGTTCGCAGGATCGCGTGGCCGGTCTTGAGTCGCCCCGGCCGGATTCGATAGCCTCGGGCCGACTCACAACCCCCGGAGGCGCGTCATGTCCGCTCCGTTCCGTCCCCTGGTTCTCGCGGTTCCGTTCGTCCTGTGTTGCTCGGTGGCCGTTCTCGCTCAGTGCCCGGAAAAGCCGCCGGTTTCGAACTTCACGGGACCGGGACGTGTCGTGTGTCCCTGTTTCGTGGAGGGAGAGGAAGCCGGCGCGGTGTTCTCGGTGCCGGCCGCGGATCTTCCGATCGAGGTCATCCGGGTGGGCGTCGGCTGGGGTTCGCAGTTCGGCGGTGCGCCGACCTCGCTGGAAACGGCGATCCGTATTCGTGACGGCGGCTTGCCGACGCCCGGGGTTCAGCTCGGCGAGCTCCCCGGTCCGCAGCTCACCGACGGCTTCCTGAACGAGTTCGATCTCACGGCGTTCGGCGCGGAGACTCCTGTGGCGTCCAACCCGTTCACCGTGACGCTCGAGTTCCTGAACGACAACGCAGGGAACTTCTTCGCGCCCTCCGTCGTTCACGATGGCGCGGGTTGTCTCGGGGGACGGAACGTGGTGTTCGCGATCCCCGGGGGCTGGTCGGACGCCTGCGCTCTCGGAGTGACCGGGAACTGGGTGTTCTACATCGTGTACCGACCCACCGGTTGCGGCACGGACGTGCCGGAGCGGATCGTGGCGAGCGAGCCGGTATGGCTCGGCGCGCCGAGCCCGAGTCCGCTGCGCGAGTCGACGAACGTGGAGTTCCTGATCGAGCGCGCCGCGGAGGTGTCGCTCGACGTCGTCGACGTTTCCGGCCGACGCGTACGCGCGCTGGTGAGCGGGAACCGCGCGGCCGGCGTGCACCGCGTGAGCTGGGACGGTCGCACGGAAAGTGGCGACGTCGCGGCCGCGGGGGTCTACTTCGTTCGCCTCACGGCGGCGGGGGAGACCCGGACCCGCAAGCTCGTGGTCGCCCGCTAGCGAAGCCCGCCGTCCGTTCGGCGGCTCGCCCGGTCCGACCCCCGTGTCAGGTTCCGCAAGGTTTCGCCAAAGGGCAAGTCATTGCGGGAAAGCAATTTGGGGAAACGAAGACCGCGGCGTGATTGGACTTGAGAATGGCGGGGGCGACTCGCTAAGGTTAGCCTGTCCGGGCGATTCGCCCCCGCGTTCCACGCCGCACCAGGCCCTGCCATGAAGCCGAAAATCGGCGTCGTTCAGTTCTCCGCGCTCTGCCCCGAGGGCAACGAACACCCGCTTGCCTGCGGAGTGACGTACGAGATCGCGCGACGACTGACGAACGTCGGTGGCGTGGAAGCGAACGCGATCCTCCTCGGTCGCGGCGAGCGCGGAGCCCCGGCGGAACCGGCCGATCCCCCTCTCACCACGGAAGCGCGCACGGGCTTGTCCGCCCCGAGCCTGGGGCAGCGCTACGAATCCGACTACATCCTGCTCGGTCGCGTGAATGCGGCCGAGGGACTGCTGATCTCGTACCGGTTGTACGAGGCCGAGTCCGGTCGGGTGGTGAGAGACGGGGAGGTCAACGGCCTGCGCAGCTCCGTCCTGCGACTGCTGGACGAGCTCGTGCAGGACGTCCGCGGGGTGCTCGGACCCGCCGCCGAGGAGGAAGCCGAGCCGGAGCCGGATCCCGTCCGCGATCACCTGGAGTTCGACGCGTTCCTCGAGTACTGCCTCGCGCGCGAGGCCGTGCGACCGGCGAACGCGATGGATCACCTGCGTCGCGCGCTGTCGATCGCGCCGGGCTTCCGTACCGCCCTCGTGGAGTACGTCTCGCTCTGCTACCAGATCGACGATCTGGCCGAGTCGCTGCAGTTGCTCAACACGTACTTCCGACGCTACCCCACGGACTCCGAGATCCTGATCGCGGCGAGCAATCTCTGCCTCGCGTTCCATCGCGTGGAAGAAGGGATCGAGTGGGCCACGCGGTGCCTCACGCTCCGCCCGGAAGACGTCGAGCCGCGCGTGATCATGGCGCGCTTCCTGTTCGCGCGCGAGATGCCGGCGGAGGCGAGCGTCCACCTGAACCATGCGCTCCGCTCGCGGGATGTGTCGCCCGACGGCATGTACTGCCTCGGCCGGTACTATCTCGATCTCGGCGACTGGTACTCGGCGCGCAACTACTTCGAGAAGTGTCTCGCGGTCGATCCGTCGTACTACCTCGCGCTCCGGGATCTGCAGTGCTGCTACTACGAGCTCGGCGACTTCCAGCTCGGCATCGAGATGTGCGAGAAGCTGCTCGAGGCCGACCCGGACGACGCCGGCAGCTGCTACAACCTGGGTCTGATCTACCAGCGTCTCGGCCGCACGCACCTTGCCGCGAAGTACTTCGAGGAGGCGAACCGACTCGATCCTTCGTTCTACAAGGCGGTGTACATGCTGGGCGAGTACGAACTCGGCCACGGCCGGGCCGCGCCCGCGCTCGCGCGTTTCGAGGAAGCGCATCGCATCGCGCCGACGTCGGCGGAGGCGCTCGGGCGGATCGGAGACTGTCACGCGCTTCTGGGTCGTTCGCGCGAAGCGTATCGGTACTACGTGTGGGCCCGCCGCGAGGATCCCCTCTACGAGTCGGCTCGGTTCCACCTCATCGAGGGGATGACGCTCGCCGAGGACGGCGATCTCGCGGCCGCGCGCCTGCGGCTCGTGAAGGCCACGGAGCTCGACGAAGAGCTCGCCGAGGCCTGGAGCGAGCTCGCCTGGACGGTCCTCCGGCTCGGACGTCCCGAGGAGGCGCTGGAACTCGCGCGGCGGGCGGGTGACCTCGAGCCCGATCACCCCGCACTGCTCGCGAATCTTCTCGAGTGCATCCGGCACCAGCCCCTGGGCCTTCGCTGGTCCGGCTGGGTCCGGAATCTCGCCGCCAAGACCCGGGAACGCCTTCAGTGGCTCGAATCGCGCGGCCAGACCCCGCCCGCGACGTCCCGTCGGCGAGTACGCCGTTTCCTCCGATCCTTGACCTGGTACGGCCTCCGGGGGTAACCCTCCGGGAGTGTGCCCGGGCCCCGCGAAGTCTCGCGGGAGCCGCTATCGGGTCGAGTCGACCCGGGGTCACCCCCGAACCGAGGAGGATCCATGGCGCCCCCGCGCGAAGAGATGCCAGTAGACGTGCTGTTCGTCGGGGCCGGTCCGGCGAGTCTGGCCGGCGCCTATCACCTCCTGAACCTGATCGAGAAGCACAACGAGCGGGCGGCCGCGGGCGAAGGGAAGGAGATCCCGCCGCTGGAGATCGCCGTCCTCGAGAAGGCCAAGGCGGTCGGGCTGCATACCCTCTCGGGCGCCGTCATGGACCCGCGCGGTCTGGCGGAGCTGATGCCGGACTTCGTGGAGCAGGGCTTTCCCGCGGAGTGCCAGGTGTCCTCCGAGGACGTGCTGTTCCTCACCGAGAAGGGACACCACAAGTTCCCGATCACGCCGCCGCCGCTCCAGAACCACGGCAACTGGATCGTTTCGCTCGCGAAGGTCGTGCGCTGGCTCGCCGAGAAGGTCGAGGAGAAGGGCGCGTTCGTCGCGACGGAGCTCGGCGGCCGCGAGATCCTCTACGACGGAGATCGCGTGTCGGGAGTGCGCTGCTCGGACAAGGGAATCGACAAGGAAGGGAATCCGAAGGGCAACTTCCAGCCCGGTCCCGACCTGACGGCGCGCATCACCGTGTTCGGCGAAGGCGTGCGTGGTTCGCTCACGAAGGAACTCGTGAAGAAGCACGGTCTCGATCTGGGAAAGGAGCCGCAGGTCTACGCGACGGGAGTCAAGGAGACCTGGAAGCTCGCGCCCGGCAAGTTCCCCAAGGGACACGTCGTGCACACGATGGGCTGGCCCCTCGACGCCAAGACCTACGGCGGAAGCTGGGCCTACGGCGGCGAGGAAGGCGTGCTCTCGCTCGGCTTCGTGACCGGTCTCGACTACCGGCACCCGGAGACGAGCCCGCACAACATGCTCCAGCGCTTCAAGGAGCATCCGCTCGTGGCGGGTTGGCTCGAGGGCGCCGAGATTCTGTCCTACGGAGCGAAGGCGGTCCCGGTCGGCGGCTGGTGGTCCCGGCCGCGCCCGTGGGCGCCGGGTGCGTTGATCCTCGGGGATTCCGGCGCGAACCTGAATGCGATGCGTCTCAAGGGCATTCACCTCGCGATCAAGACCGGCATGCTCGCGGCGGAGACCATCTACGAGGGCCTCGTGAAGGAGGACCTCGGCGACGCACAGCTCGCCACGTTCGAGAGCAAGATCGACGCGAGCTGGGTGAAGGACGAGCTGTGGAAGGTCCGCAACTTCCACCAGGCGATGGCCGGCGGTCTCTACTCGGGAATGCTGCGCACCGGCTTCCAGGTCGCGTTCGGCGGCGCCGATCCGTTCGGCGGCAGCCGCGTGGCGGCGCACGCCGGTCACACGCAGATGAAGAAGCTGTCGGAGCTCTCGGGGTCCGAGCGACATCGACCGAAGGCCCACACCGACAACGTGAAGATCTTCGATCGCCTGACGAACGTGTTCCAGTCCGGCACGATGCACGAGGAGGACCAGCCGGTGCATCTCCTCGTGGCGGACACGGACATCTGCCGCACGAAGTGCGCGACGGAGTACGGCAATCCCTGCCAGTACTTCTGCCCGGCGGCCGTGTACGAGATGCACGACGGCGATCTGCACATCAACGCGTCGAACTGCGTGCACTGCAAGACGTGCGACATCATGGATCCGTACCAGATCATCAC
>JAGQIB010000196.1 GCA_020431545.1 Gemmatimonadota bacterium | reverse complement strand
AGGGCGGCATGGGCGACGTCTATCGTGCCGACGACCTCACGCTCGGACAGTCCGTCGCGCTGAAGTTCCTGCCGGAGTCGCTGCAGGCCGATGCGGATCGGCGCCGCCGGTTCCTGAACGAGGTCCGCACGGCGCGCGAGGTCGCGCATCCGAACGTGTGTCGGGTGTACGACTTCGGTGAGGTCGAGGGGCGCTCGTTCCTCTCCATGGAGTACGTCGACGGCGAGGATCTCGCCGCCCTGCTGCGGCGGATCGGGCGCATCCCCCAGGAGAAGGGAGTCGAGATCGCGCGTCAGCTGTGCGCCGGCCTCGGCGCGTTGCACGATCGCGGCGTGCTGCACCGGGACCTCAAGCCCGCGAACGTCATGCTCGACGGTCGGGGCCGCGTCCGGCTCACGGACTTCGGACTCGCGGGTGCGGACGGAGCCATCACCGGCGCCGAGGCGCGCGCCGGAACTCCGGCGTACATGGCACCCGAGCAGCTCGCCGGCGAGCGGGCCGACGTGCGCAGCGATCTGTGGGCGCTCGGTCTCGTGCTGTACGAGATCTTCACCGGGAAACGGGCCTTCGAGGCGGATTCGATCGCGGACCTCGCGCGTCGCCAGCGGGAGACGACACCGACGAGCGTGACCACGCTGCTGCCGGACCTCGATCCGGCGATCGAGCGCGTGATCGCGCGCTGCCTGGATCCGGATCCCGCCCGACGTCCGGCGTCCGCCTTTGCGGTGGCGGCGGCGCTTCCCGGCGGGGATCCCCTCGCGGCGGCCCTGGCCGCCGGCGAAGTGCCGTCCGTGGAGATGGTGGCGGCGGCGGGAGCCGAGCACCGCGTGAAACCGATCCTGGTGGTGCTGTCCTCTCTCTGTGTCCTGCTGGGCCTCCTGCTCACGGCGACCCTGGTGGAACGCGCGCGCGTGACGCACTGGGACCCCATGGAGAAGCCGACGTCGGTCCTGCAGGACCGAGCCCGGGAGATCCTCGGTTCCGTCGGGCTCGAGGCGACGTCGATCCGGCAGAGCGGATTCTGGCGGGATGGTGGGCTGCTCAGCTGGATCGCGAAGAACGACTCCAGCGCGGATCGCTGGGACGTGCTCCGGACCGCCCGTCCGCCCGCGGTGGCGTTCTGGTACCGGCAATCCGTGACGCCGATGATCCCGTATCACAGCCAGGGCGGAGTCCGCTGGGATGATCCCCCGAACGATGCCCCGGGGATGGCCCGACTGACGCTCGACACGAAGGGACGACTGATCCTGCTCTCCGTGGTGCCGCCGGACCGCGACACGGCCGACTCCACCGCGGTGGAGCCGGACTACGCGCCGTTGTTCGCCGCGGCCGGACTCGACCCCGCCGACTTCGTGGAGGTACCGGTGGAGTGGACTCCGGAGCACGAGACGACGTCGCGGAAGGCCTGGGTCGGAGAGTGGAAGGAGTGGCCGGGACACGAGATCCGCATCGAGGCGGGCGCGTGGAACGGAGCGGTCTCCTCCTGGGAGACGATCGGACCCTGGCGGACGCCCCGCGAGCCCGACCCGAAGCCGCGCGGAACGGGGGATATCGTGATGGAGGCGGCGCTCGTCCTGATGATCCTCTCCCTGCTGGTGATCGCCGTGTTCCTCGCGGTACGCAACGTGCGCCTCGGGCGCGGGGACCGCCGCGGCGCCACGCGACTCGCGATCGCGGTGTTCGGAACTTCCTGTCTCATCTTCTTTCTCGTGTACGAGCAGATTCCCGATCCGAGCGGGGCGGTGCAGAAGTTCCTCGACTTCTGTTCGCAGATCCTCCTCGTGGCGAGCCTGTTCTGGGCGTTCTACCTCGCGCTCGAGCCGTACGTGCGCAAGACGATGCCGGAGCGGCTGGTCTCGTGGAGTCGCCTGCTCACCGGCCGCTGGCGCGATCCGCTCGTGGGACGGGACATCCTGGTGGGGGGCATGTTCTTTCTCGTCCTGGCCGCGGCCGACGTCATGAGAGCGTTCCTGCCCCAGTGGACGGGACATCCCGCGCCGCGCCCCGACCACATCGCGTTCGACGCGCTGAACGGCGTGCTCCCGTTGATCGGTTCGACGCTCGCGGTGTTCGTGAACTCGACGTTCAGCGCGATGCTGTCATTCCTGTTCCTGGTGCTGCTGCGGATCACGGTCAAGAACGTCTGGGTGTCGCAGGCGCTCTACGTGGTGGGCTTCGTGCTGTTCCTCGCGTTCAACGGACCGGACGCGGAGCGCCTGCAGCGGATTCTGGTGGCGGTTCCGCTCGCGGTCGCCTTCCTCGTGGTGCAGGTGAGATTCGGTCTGCTCGCGTTCCTGGTGGGATTCGTTCTGAGCGCCTTGATCTCCGACTCCGGGCTCTCGCTCGACGGCGCGCGCTGGTACGCGGGGATCGGCCATCTCCGGATGTTCGTGGTGCTGCTGATCCTCGGCTGGGGCATCTGGGCGGCGCGCGGCGGGCGGGCAAGCGAGGAGCCGAGCCTCCCGCTGCGAAGGACGTCGCCGACCGGATAGCGGTCGCGCGCGATCGCTCAGTCCGCGTAGCCGAGCGCCCGCAGCATCTCGGCGTCGGCCTCGTCGATCGTGGCCGCTTCGCGCGCGCGACGTCGCGATTCCCACCACACGAACACGCGGCGGGCGAGGTCGCTCGCACGCTCCGGACGATCGCCGGCGACATCCACGGTCTCGCCCGGATCTCCCGCGAGATCGAACAGCTCGAACGAACGCCCCTCGCCGTAGTCGTGCCCCACGAGCTTGTCCGGCCCGTCGAGGATGGCCACGTCGGCGGGGACGCTCGCTCCGTCGAAGTCGTCCTGCGTGCGCACGTTCAGCTTCACGAGGTGCAGGTAGATCGGAGTCGGCGGAAGCGGCGAGCCGGTGAGCGCCGGGGCCAGGCTCCGCCCCCCGAAATCCGCGGGGATCGGCACGTCGAGCAGCTCGAGCAGCGTGGGCGAGACGTCGACGAGGGAGATCCGGTCGGCCACGGACCGGCCGGCGGGGACTCGCGGGCCGGCCAGGATCCACGGAATCCGCGCCGTCTCCGGCATCAGCTGCAGTCCGTGTCCGTTTCGTCCGTGCTCGCGGAACTCCTCGCCATGGTCCGCCACGACGCTCACGAGCACCCGATCGCGTCCGCTGTCCTGCAGGAAGCGCTCGATCCTCCCGAAGTACGTGTCCGCCACGCGGACGTCTCCGCCGTACGCGTGCGAGGCGCGAATCGCGCCGGGGCGCGGCAGGTTGTCCTTGCCGAGGCTCGCGATCCGGTCGAACGGAGGGGCCGGATCGTACGGCGCATGCGGGTCGTTCACGTGCAGGTACAGGAACAGCGGCGCGTCACGGAACTCGACGAGGTGTTCCTCCAGCCAGGTCAACACGCGCTCGCTGGTGCCGCTCGTGGCGCTCGAGCTCGCCGGGCCGCTGCCGCTGCGTCTCGCGAGCCAGGTGCGGAACAGCTCGTTCGTCTCCACGGTGAGGTCGAAGCCACGATCCAGACCGGCCGGCGATCCGGCGTTCGGATTCGTGACGAGGGCGACGGTGATCCACCCGGCATCCCGGAGCTGCTCGGCGAGTGTCGGGAGGTCGGCGGGAAGACGGGACCGCTCGTCGATCGTTCCGTGGGCCGGGGCGGAGTGCGAGGTCATCAGCGAGGCGATCGCGGGCCGGGTCCAGGACGTCGTGGACCACGCGTCGGAGACGATCACTCCCCGGCGGGCGAGTCGATCGAGCCGGGGGGTGGACGGGCCCGGGAAGCCGAGCGCGCCGATCCAGTCCGCGCGCAGGGTGTCGATCACGTGGAGGAGGAGATCCGGTCTCTCGTCCCGGGCTCCGAAGACGACCGGTCGCGCGAAGCGGATCGGGGCCCGCGTGTCGCCGACGGCTCGGTACACCAGCCGGACCTCGCGTCCGCTCCAGCGACCGAGGTCGATGGTGGCGCGCTCCCAGTGACCTTCCCCGAGCGCATCGTTCCGCCAGAGCTCCGTGGAGGAAGCCCCTTGCTCCAGTGTGAGGCCGGCTTCTCCGTTTCCGGACGCCGCGAACAGCAGCGCGCCTGCGTCCGGTACGACGAACGTGGCCGTGGCGGCATCGCCGGGCGCGAGCGCGAACGACTCGCACCCGACCGCCGTCCGGACGACCCGCTCGAGCGGGATCGCGTCGCCGCGCGCATCGCGCACCTCGGGGCGGAACACGGGCGGCGACGGCGGGCCGTCCGGAGCGCAGGCGGTGAGAAGGCCGGCGGTCGCCAGGAGAACCGGGAACGATCGCCGCGGGATCAGCGGATCCTCCGGAGCGCCACGAGCGTGAGATCGTCGTCCGAGCCTTCGTCGCCCAGCCAGGAGCGGACCTCGTGCTCCACGCGCTCCGTGAGAGCGCCCGCGGTGAGGTCGCCGCACTCCGCGAGAATCCTCGCGAACTGACGGTCGCCGAACTGCTCCTCCCCGCGGGCCGCCTCCGTGATTCCGTCCGTGTACACGAGGAGCGTGGAGCCGGGCGGCAGCACGACCTCGGTCACGGAGTACTCCTTGGGCATGTCGAGCAGCCCGACGGGGAAGCCGCTCGACTCCACGAACTCCACGCGATCGCCCGTGACGAGGCAAGCCGGCGGGTGCCCGGCGCTCACGAGTCGAACCGTGGCGGTGGCGGGGTCGAGCTCGGCGAAGAACAGCGTGAGGTAATGACGGTCCTCGGTCGAGCCGAGCAGGTGGCGGTCCAGGTCGCCCACGATCTCCCCGGGCGGGCGGCCCGAGCCGCGCAGTCCGCGCAGTGTGGCGAGCGCGTCGGCCATGAGCAGGGCGGCCGGAATCCCGTGGCCGGAAACGTCGCCCACGAGGAACTGCAGTCGGCCGTCCGGGAGGACGCCCGCATCGTAGAGGTCGCCGCCGACGGCGTCGCACATCTCCTGGCGGGCCGCGAGCTCGAAGTCCGGGAGCTCCGGCATGGTCTGCGGGAGCAGGCGACGCTGGATCGTGCGCGCCGTGCGCATCTCCTCCTCGAGCCGTTCCTGTTCGCGGACCCGGTCGAGCAGTCGCCAGTTCGAGATCTTCGTGCCGAGCATGTGGCCCAGCACCGTGAGCATGCGCAGGTCGTGAGCCTGGTACGACGTGAGCGGGTCGTTCGTGTCCACGTAGAGGACGCCGAGAATCTCCTCGTGGAAAGAGAGCGGCACCGCCATGGCGGAGCGAAGGTCCTGGGCCATGATCGACTGCTGGTTCATGAAGCGCTCGTCCGATTGGACGTCGCCGGTGAGCAGGGCCGAGCCTTCGTCGACGACCATGCGCACCATCGTGCGGCTCAGCATCAGTCGGCCGAGCGCCCGATCTCCCCGCACGCGCGCGGCCTTCTGAACCGGGTCCACGCCCGGTTCCTCGCGCACGAGGATGAGGATCCGGTCGGCGGGAATCGCACGCTCGACCAGCTCGAGGATGCGATCGAACGTCTGCTCGGGCTGCTCCGGCAGCACGACGATCTGGCCGACCTCGGTCAGCAGCTTGAGCACCCGATCGCTCTCGGTGAGCAGATGGTGCGAGCTCGTGATCTCGTCGCGGGAAAGCACCATGCTGTGGGAGAGGTCGGCGTCCTCGGAGAACGCCGGCGACGGTGCCGAGGGCGCGGAATCGTCTGCGAGGCGGAGCATCACGCTGCCGAACTCCACCGTGTCGCCGGGCACCGCGAGCGCCTCGCCCGTCACGTCGCGGCCGTTGATCCGCGTGCCGTTCAGGCTGCCGAGATCCGTGATCTCGACGCGCTCCCCGCGCGCGACGAGGCGCGCGTGATTGCGCGAGACCGTCTGGCTCGGGATCACCAGATCGTTGCCGGTCCCGCGCCCGACGCGCGCTTCCTCGTCCGGACGGAGGGTGACGGAAAGAGGAGCCCCTTGATGCTCTCCCGCGAGGATGAACGCCAAGACGTTACCCTTCCTTGTCCTCGTACTGCTCGCGCAACGACTTCACGACGTTCGGATCCGCGAGCGTCGTGGTGTCTCCGAGCGCCCGACCCTCGGCGATGTCGCGCAGCAGACGACGCATGATCTTGCCGCTGCGCGTCTTGGGGAGCGAAGCCGTGAAACGGACGTCGTCAGGCACAGCCAGGGCGCCGATCTCCTTCCGCACGTGCGCTTGCAAATCTTTGCGCAGGGCTTCCGAAGGCTCGCCGGACTTGATGGTCACAAACGCGGCGATCGCTTGCCCCTTGATGTCGTCTTTCCGGCCGATGGCGGCCGCTTCGGCGACGTTCGGATGGCTGACCAGCGCGCTTTCGACTTCGATCGTGCTGAGCCGGTGACCACTGACGTTGATGACGTCGTCGATGCGCCCCATGATC
>JAGQIB010000195.1 GCA_020431545.1 Gemmatimonadota bacterium | reverse complement strand
GAAGTCGGCGATCTTCGTGAGCATCTCGTCCAGAGCGCCGGTTTCCTCACCCACGGTGATCATCTGGACCACCATCGGCGGGAACACGCCGGACTGCCGGAGCGGGTTCGAGATCGTGTCGCCTTCGCGGATCGAGGCGCGTGCATGCATGATCGCGTCCTTCACGATCACGTTGCCGGCCGTCTTCGCGGTGATCTCGAGACCGTCGAGAATCGGGACGCCGGACGACACCAGCGTGCCGAGCGTGCGCGTGAATCGCGCGACGGAGCCCTTGCGGAGCACGTCGCCGAGCACGGGCATCTTCAGCATCAGGGCGTCGATCCGGTGCTGACCCTTGTCGGTCTGGTAGTACTTCTTGATGCCGAACACGGACGCGATCGTGATCGCGCCGCCGAGCCACCAGTAGCCGCGGATCAGGTTCGACGCGCCGAGCACGATCTGGGTCGGCAACGGCAGCGCCGCGCCGAAGTCCGAGAACATCTTCGCGAACGTCGGGATGATGAACATCAGCATGAACAGCGTGGCGCCGATGGCCACGGTGAACACCACCGCCGGGTACATCATCGCGCCCTTCACCTTGCGCTTCAGAGCCTCGATCTTCTCGATGTACTCCGCGAGACGCAGCAGGATGATATCGAGGATACCGCCCGCCTCACCGGCGTTCACCATGTTCACGTAGAGCTCGTCGAACGCCTTCGGATGCTTCTTGAACGACTCGTACAGCGTCGAGCCGCCCTCGATGTCCGTCATCACCTTCTTGGTGACCTCGCGGAAGATCTGCTTCTCGAGCTGCCGGGACAGGATGTCCAGGCACTGCACGAGCGGCAGACCCGCGTTGATCATCGTGGCGAACTGCCGCGTGAAGATCGCGAGATCCTTCGTGCCGATCTTGTCGCCGAACGGCAGCTTGAGGCTGATCTCCTTCGGCTTCGGCTTGACGGACGTGACGACGATCCGCTTCTTGCGGAGCTGGGCCATGAGCTCGCCGCGGCTCTGCACCGTGAGCTCGCCGGCCACGTTCTCGCCCGCCGCCGTCCGCCCTTTCCATTGGTACGTGGTCATGAGATTCGCACCCTCCTATCAGGCGACGGCCATGGCCCGGCCGACCATGCCCTCGAGCTCCTTCGGGTCCGAGCTCCGGGCGAGCGCGTCCTCGTAGGAGACTTCTCTGCGATTCACCAGCTGGATCAGCGACTGGTTCATCGTGCACATGCCGTGCTTCGTTCCGGCCTGGATCAGGCTGTACAGCTGGTGCACTTTGCCTTCGCGAACCAGCGCCGCGACGGCGGGCGTGCAGGTCATCACCTCGGCCGCGAGCGCTCGGCCCGATCCCGAGATCCGCGGCAGGAGGGCCTGCGTCACCACCCCGCGCAGCACGAACGCGAGCTGGGAGTAGACCTGGCTGTGCTGGTTCGCCGGGAACGTGTCCACGATGCGCGTGATCGACTCCACCGCCGAGTTCGTGTGCAGCGTGGCGAACGCGAGGTGACCGGTTTCGGCGATGGAGAGCGCGGTCTCCATCGTCTCCCGGTCGCGCATCTCGCCGAGCAGGATCACGTCCGGATCCTGTCGCAGCACGTGCCGCAGCGCCTCGTGGAAGGAGTTCGTGTCCGCGCCCACCTCGCGCTGGTTCACGATGGCGCGCTTGTGGGTGTGCATGAACTCGATCGGATCCTCGATCGTCACGATGTGCACCGAGCGATCGACGTTGATGCGGTCGATCAGCGACGCCAGCGTGGTCGACTTGCCGGAACCGGTCGGCCCCGTCACGAGCACCAGACCGCGCGGCAGATCCGCGAACTTCGCCACCGACGCCGGCAGTCCCAGCGTCTCGAACGGCGCGACCTCGAACGGGATGAGCCGGACCACCATGGTGGTCACGCCGCGCTGCACGAACACGTTGCCACGGAACCGGGCCAGCCCCTTGACGCCGAACGAGAAGTCGAGCTCGTTGTCGTTCTCGAAGCGCTTCTTCTGCTCGTCGCTGAGCGCGCTGTAGGCGAGCCGCTGAGTGACGTCCGGCGTCAGCACGCCGCTGAGCTTGGATGCCACCAGCATCCCGTCCACCCGCAACTGCGCCGGCACCCCGGCCGTCACGTGGAGGTCGGACGCCTTCGTCTTGACCATCTCTTCGAGCAGAGCCCGCAACGAGACCATGACCTACTCCTTGGCCTAGTCGGCCGCCGTCTCCCGCAGCACTTCCGCCGGCGTGGTGTCGCCGAGAAGCATCTTGCGGATTCCGTCCATGCGGAGGGTCAACATGCCCTCCTCGATTGCCACCCGTTTCACATCCGCTGTCGACGCGCGCTCCAGGATCATGCGCTTCAACGTTCCCGACATCTGCAGCACCTCGTACACGCCGGTCCGGCCCTTGTAGCCCGTCCCGTGGCACTCGGAGCAGCCCTTCTCCTTGAAGATCGTGGCGTCCTTCAGCCGCTCCGTGTCGAGCTGCAGCTCGCGCAGGAGCTCCTCGTGCGGCGTGAACTCCTCACGACAGTTCTGGCACACGCGACGCAGGAGACGCTGGGCCACGATGCAGTTCACCGAAGACGACACGAGGAACGGCGCCACTCCCATGTCGATGAGTCGATCGATGGACGACGGCGCGTCGTTCGTGTGCAGCGTGGAGAGCACGAGGTGACCGGTGAGCGCCGCCTTGACGGCGATCGCGCCGGTGTCCAGATCCCGGATCTCACCGACCATCACGATGTTCGGATCCTGGCGGAGGAACGCCTTGAGCGCCGCCGCGAAGGTCAAGCCCACCTGGTCGTTCACGTTGACCTGGTTGATGCCCGGCAGGTTGTACTCCACCGGGTCCTCGGCCGTCATGATGTTGACGTCGGGCTGATTGATCTTCGAGATGGCGGAGTAGAGCGTGGTCGTCTTGCCGGAACCCGTCGGACCGGTCACGAGCACCATGCCGTACGGATTCTGAATCGCCTTGAGGAAGCGAGTCTGCGCTTCGGGCTGGAAGCCGAACGTCTCCAGATTCACGTTCAGGTTCGACTGATCGAGAATACGCATCACGATCTTCTCACCGAAGATCACCGGCAGCGTGTTCACACGCAGGTCGATCTTGCGGCCCTGGATCATGATCTTGATACGGCCGTCCTGCGGCACGCGACGTTCCGCGATATCGAGTTCCGCCATGAGCTTGATGCGTGACGTGATCGCGTTCTTCATGCGCAGCGGCGGCGACGGCAGCTCGTGGAGCACGCCGTCCTGGCGGAGACGCACGCGGATGTGCTTCTCGAACGGCTCGATATGGATGTCGGAGGCGCGCCGCGTGACGGCCTCGGCGAGCAGCGAGTTGACGTACTTGATGACGGGCGCGTCGTTCTCGACGCCCATCAGGTCGCCGTCGTCCTCGTCGCCCTCGACCACCTCGACGTCGGCGCCGTCTTCCATGTCGCGCATGATGTCGTTCAGCGCGTTCACGGTGCCGTAGAAGCGGTCGATCGTCTTCTTCACGGCGCTCTCGGCCGCGACGACCGGCTGGACCTCCAGGCCCACGATGAACTTGATGTCATCGATCGCGTAGAGGTTCAGCGGGTCGGCCATGGCGAGCGTCAGCGTGCGCCCCACCTTGCGGATGGGAATCGCCATGAACTTCATCGCCACGTCGCCCGGGAGGAGATCGACCGAGCTCTTGTCCACGTCGAAGTTCGCGAGGTCGACGGCCGGCATGTCGTAGATGCGCGAAAGCACCGTCAGCAGATCGCCCTCGGAAAGGGCGCCCACCGACACGAGGCAGGTGTCCAGCGGATTGCCGCTCGACTTCTGCTGCTTCTTCGCCTGCTCGAGCTGTTCCTTGCTCAGCACCTCGTGTTCGAGGAGCAGTGCTTCCAGCCTCTCGTTCGCCACTCGGATGCGTCTCCCCGTGTGTCCCGCCGGCCCCGACGGTTTCGAGCGTGACGAATCCCCGGAGCCGTTCCACGGTCCGAGGTCCGATCCCCTTCACGTCTGCGAGCTCCTCGACGCGACGGAAGCCGCCCCGCGAATCCCGCAGCTCCGCGATGGCCTTCGCCTTCGCGGCGCCGATGCCGGGCAACTCCTCGAGCAGCTCCGGCGTGGCCCGATTCAGGTCGATCGGGAAGAGAGGCACGACCTCCGCCACCTCGGCGCTCTCCGCCTCCGCCTCCATCGGCGGAGCGGTCGCACGCGGCCACGGCCACGAGCCGAGCAGCACCCCGGCCGCCACGAAGAGCAGTACGTTCCGCTCCTCGCGCGTCACCGGACGCACTCCGCCCGTCGGGTCGGTCTCTCTCCCTCCGGGTATCGGTGGACCTTTCCGCCCCCTTGATGCTTCTCCACGTGGCAATCCTTTCCTAGCCAACGGCTTGCCACGATCGGCAAGAGTCGGCCGGTCCTGTTCAGGGGAGCCTATTCACCGGGAGGTATTGGCGGCGCGCGGATCGGGAAAGTCTCTGTCGGCCTCGCGAGCGGGTGCGCTTTGTCGGCCTCGGTCCGAGCCCCGGGGAGCGGGTGTGCTTTGTGGGCCTCGGTCCAGGCCCCGGGGGCCCTGTTCGCGACCGGGTTCGCTCGGCCGTCCTCGGCCTCGCTCACCTCCCCCCGGGGC
>JAGQIB010000194.1 GCA_020431545.1 Gemmatimonadota bacterium | reverse complement strand
GACTACTGGTTCACGGTCCGCGGGCATGACGCCGAGGGAGACTGGGGTTACTATTCCGCCGAACAGAAGCTGGTCGTCTCGTCTTCGACCGCGGTCGCGGAGCTGGGAGACGGGACGAGCCTGCGGCTTGCGCGCGCCACTCCGAATCCGTTCGCGGCCCGCACCGAGATCCGGTTCTCGCTGCCCTCGGCCTCGGATCACTCGCTCGTCGTCTACGACGTCGGCGGTCGGCGGGTGAAGACCCTGTCGCGTGGCCTCGCGGCCGCCGGCGCCCATTCCGTGGAGTGGGACGGTCGCAACGACGCCGGGCGCTCGGTGCCCTCGGGCGTCTACTTCGTCCGGCTGGTCTCCCCGGCCGGGGAACGTCAGCAGCGGACCGTCTTGACGCGCTGACGGTTCGGCGCGTCCATGCGGAGCGAACGGGGTCCCCGGACCGGTTGAGGCCGGGGACCCTTCCCCGCGCGGCGGGGTTGTCACGGCGGGTTCGTCGGGGGGCCGTCCCGAAGACGGCGGAGGTTGGGAATGAGCGAAGCCGGTCGTGAGCGCCCCGGACCGCGACCCCTCGGACGGGTCCGGCAGTTCTTCCGGCTGTGGGCCTTCTTCACGCTGATCGTCGTCTTCCTGGGCGGCGGCGGCTTCGTGGCGGCGCTGCTCCGGTTCCAGAGCGAGCTGCCCTCCACGGCGCACCTCGAGAAGATCGAGCCCCCTTCCAACACGCGGATCGTGGATCGCAACGGTGTCGTCCTCGGGGATCTGTTCGCCGAGGACCGACTCGTGGTCCCGCTGTCCGAGGTGCCGGAGACGCTCGTGAAGGCGGTGCTCGCGACCGAGGACCGTCACTTCTACGATCACTGGGGCGTGCAGCTCCCCGCCCTCGCCCGCGCGGTGCTCGCGAACCTCCGCGCCGGCCGGCGCTCCCAGGGCGGAAGCACGATCACGCAGCAGCTCGCGCGCAACCTGTTCCTCACGCACGAGCGCACGGTGACCCGCAAGATCAAGGAAGCGTTGCTCACGATCCGTCTGGAGCGCATCTACTCCAAGGACGAGATCCTCGGCATGTACTTCAACCAGATCTACTACGGGAACGGTGCGTACGGCGTGAAGGCCGCCGCGCGCGAGTACTTCGACGAGGATCTTTCCGAGCTGGATCTCGCGCAGTGCGCGTTCCTCGCCGGCCTGCCCGGCAATCCCACGCTGTTCGATCCGCGCCGACGTTTCGAGAACGCGAAGACCCGGCAGAGCGTGGTGCTCGGGGCGATGGTCGACTGGAAGGCGATCACGCCGGAGGAGGCGGCCGCCGCGCGCGAGGAGGAGATCGCCCTCGCGGACCGGAGCCGTCCCACGATGCGGGCGCCGTACTTCGTGGAGTACGTGCGGCAGCAGCTCGTGGAGAAGTACGGCTCGGATCGTCTGTACGGCGAGGGACTCCACGTGGTGACCACGCTCGACTGGCGGATCCAGGAGGCGGCCGAGGCGGCGCTGGAGGAGCAGCTCCGCTGGCTGGAGCGGAAGAACCGGTACGACGTCGTGCGCGACTCGACGTGGGTGGCGCCGGACAAGCCGTTCGTGACGTCGCCCTACGTGCAGGGCGCGTGCCTCGCGCTCGACACGCGCACGGGCGAGATCCTCGCGATGGTGGGCGGCCGCAACTACTGGGAGAGCAAGTTCAACCGCGCGGTGCAGGCGCGCCGGCAGCCCGGTAGTGCGTTCAAGCCGTTCGTCTACACCGCCGCGATCGAGGACGGCATCGGTGCGTCCACGATCATCCTGGACGAGCCGCTCGAGGTCCCGATGCCGAACGGCGACGTCTACAAGCCCGAGAACACGAAGCGTGACTTCAAGGGCCCGATGACGATGCGGACCGCGATGTCGAAGTCCGTGAACGTGCCGGCGGTGCGCATGATCCTCACGGTGGGGCCCCCGGCCGCGATCGACGTCGCGCGACGGTGCGGCATCTCGGGTCGCCTGAACCCCTACCCCTCGACGGCACTCGGGGCGTCGGAGGTCACGCTGCTGGACATCACGTCCTCGTACACGGTCTACCCGAACCTCGGCATCCTGAATCGGCCTTGGTCGATCCGGGAGGTCACGGACCGGAACGGCGCCACCCTGGAGCGGGGCCACGTGGAATCGCACGAGGCGCTCTCCGCCCCGGTCGCGGCCGTGATGACCTCCATCTTCGAGGACGTGATGAACAAGGGCACGGGCGCCTCGGCGCGCTGGAAGGGCATCACGTGCCCCGCGGGCGGCAAGACCGGCACGATGGACGACTACGCCGACGCGCTGTTCGTGGGCTTCACGTCCGAGGTCACGATGGGCGTGTGGGTCGGATTCGACGTGAAGCGCTCCCTCGGTCGTGACATGACGGGAACCGCCGCCGCCCTGCCCGTCTGGATCGAGACCATGAAGACCGCCCTGGAGGGCACGAACCCGGAGGAGTTCCCGGTCCCGCCCGGCGTGACCTGGCGGACCGTCTGCACCGCCTCCGGCGTCCTGGCGACCCCGGCCTGCCCGGAGACCTACTCGGAGATCTTCGTGGAGGGCGACGAGCCCAAGGTCCGCTGTCCGGTGCACGGAGCCGAGGCCTCGTTCGACCCGTGGGACCGGGCCATCTCGTTCGAGGAGCTGGACCGGGCGGCCCGGGACCGCACCGGGGACGACCTGGAGCCCTGACCGGCCCGTCCCCTCGGGGGGACCGGCATCATTCCGAGGCTTGCGCCCGGGCCGAGGATTCGGTATCTTCCTCGGCCGATTGTCCAGCGGGAGGAAAACCGTGGCCAAGGCGATCCGAGAGAAGATCCGGCTCGTGTCGAGCGCCGGAACCGGATACTTCTACACGACGACGAAGAACCGACGAACGCATCCCGACAAGCTGAAGTGCATGAAGTACGACCCGAGAGCACGGAAGCACGTCGAGTTCGTCGAACAGAAGATGAAGTAGGGCGAAGCCCAAGCACCGAACCCCGAAACGGGGGCCCCTGCGGGGGCGGGAGGCCAACGTGAGTCGAGTCTGCCAGGTGACCGGCATTCGTCCGCGTACCGGGAACAACGTGAGCCACGCGAACAACAAG
>JAGQIB010000193.1:4847-14775 GCA_020431545.1 Gemmatimonadota bacterium | reverse complement strand
TGGACTCGGTCTCCTCTCGGCCGAGGATCTTCCGCCACGGGAGGAGGGATCATGTTTCGTTCGATCTGCGGTGTGGTCGCGTCGTATCTCGCGATCTCCGTTTCGGCTTCGCCGCTGTTCGCGCTGGAGCGTGCCAGGGAGCTCGCCCTGGATCTCTCCGCTGAGTCCCCCTGGGTCGGATCCGAAACTTGTGTGGTCCAGTACTACAACCTCTGCACCGGATGGTTCTGGTTCTGGGAGTCACAGGACGGCTATCGAAGCGGGACGGTGTTCGAGGCCTGCCACCCGGGATGTGAAGTCGTCTCGGCCACTGCGTACTTCATCGACCACGGTCAGAGTGGGCGAGGCTATACCGCCCTGATCGGGCTCTACGCGGTGGACGAGAACGACTGCCCGCAGGAGCCTCCGCTGGCTTCGATGGCGTACATTCAGCAACAGGGATGGAACACGTTCCAGTTTGCTGGCGTGCCGACGCCGACACGTTTTGCGCTCATGGCGACCCACGCGAACAGCGTCTACGGCCACGAGATCGGGTTCATTTCGGATCACCCGGCAGCGGGGCCCACCGGTCCGCCCGCCTGCGGAACCTGCTTCCCGGCGGATCGTGTCACGCACTCCTACGACTGGGGCAGCGTCAACAGCCCGGCCTGTCCGGGTGAGCGGATCGCGGACGCGATGTGTCCCGCCGAGTTCGTCCTCAACGTCCAGTTGAGCTGCGCGTCCACGGTGTCCGAGAGTTCGTGGAGCCGAATCCGTTCGATGTTCCGCTAGGAACGGGATCGCCCGCCGCGTGGGCGGGCGATCCCCAGCGGCCTCGGCGCACGATCACCAGCTTCCCCTGGCTCGCTTCCGAGCCGACGCGCGCGCGATAGACTCTGCCCGCCGGCCGCACAGGGTATCGAGCCGGAACCCCGCGTGACTCCGGACTTCGTGTTACCTTTCGGACTCCCGGTGGACGACTCTTTCGGAGGTGTTTCCCATGCCCTCCTATCCGATGCTCGCGCAGTACCTCGCCGTCGTGCCCGCGGGATCCGGCGAGTCGGGGTTCGCTCCCCAGATCATTCCGTACCTGACCGACATCTGGTTGCGTGAGTACTTCGCTCGAGTGAGGAAGTGCGACGTGGTCGAGGTTCCGATCGACCGGTTCACGTACCTGTTCGACATCGAGCCGGGGCGACTGATCGCCGCCTGGGGCGTCAGCCGGGGCAAGCACTCGGCGCCCCGGCCTGCGTCCCGCATGAAGGGCCATCCCAAAGGGGGCGGCGCCGACACGCACCGCGGCCACGCGATCGCGCACACGCTCGGCGGCGGGACCGACATCAATCTCGTACCGCAGCTCGGGAGCGTGAACGTCGGCGCGTTTCGGGTGCTCGAGAAGGAGGCGGTGGCGACCCCGGGCGCGCTGTACTTCACCCACTTCATCTACCGCGGAGCCAGGGACCAGCGGGCCTCGTGGGTCGAGCAGGGACTGCTCGTGCCGGGCCGAGCGCCGAAGGTCACGTTGCACGGGAACTAGGCTCGGGCCCAGGTTTCCCTACCGCAGCCGGACCACCCGCCGACTCGACGTCTCCTCGCCGCGTTGCGCCCGCAGCCAGTAGACACCGGCGGCCACGGGTCGGCCGAGTTCGTCGCGCCCGTCCCAGCCGATCGCCGGCGTCTGCTGCGCCGAGCGGGCGATCGAGCGCACGCGTCGGCCTTGCACGTCGTACACGTCGAGGCGGGACGCGGCGCCGACGTTTCCCAGACGCGCCCAGTCGATCGTGATGCGGTCGCGGAACGGGTTCGGGTATGCGGCGAGGAACGGCGTCGCCTCCGGGAGCGGGGCGGACACCGCAAGCAAGCACTGCGGGGGAAGGAACGTACCGGGGGCGTCGAGAAGGACTCCCGCGTAGTTCATCAATCCCTGCGGGAACTCGGGCCTCCACCGGATCTCCGCCACGCGCACGGGCGCGGTGACGTCGGAGACGTCCACGACCTCGATGTTCGTCGGCGTGGCAACGTAGAGGTAGTCGCCGATCCGGATGGGCCGACGCAGGAGCGTGGGCGTTCGCCAGACCCAGGGATTCAGATCGATGCTCCCGAGGAGCGAGGGGGCGTGGGGATCCGAGACGTCGATCGCGTAGACCCACGTGCCGCCGGTGACGAACGCGGTCGTTCCATCGAGCGCGAGCGAGTTCGTGTACCCCGCGGGCACGGGAAAGAGCGCGATCCGGGCCATGCTTCCGGACAGGTCGAACACCTCGAGGCCGCCGCCCGACGAGAAGGCGTATCCGTTTGCGCAGTCGAAGTCGCTGATGACATCCGCGGCGGGGAAGACCACGCCGGCGGTCCCGAGATTCGGAACCGTGAAGCGATTGAGCGAGCTGGCGCCCGGGGCGGCGTAGGCGAAACCCTCGTGCAATCGTACGCGCGGCGCGCCCATGTCCGTTCCGACGTAGCGGACCGGGACCCGCTGCGGCGCGCTCGGATCGGAGAGATCCCATCCTTCCACCACGGAGACCTGAGTCCCGGTGTTGGTGTTGGAGGCGCCGCTCACCGCGAAGTCGCCCTCGAGGTCGATCGATCCGTGCTGCACATAGAAGCCATAGCCGTAGTCGGCGGCGGTCAGACCCAGCAGACTCGGATCGAAGGGATCCGTCACGTCCCAGCACTCGAGATTGCCGTCCGAGAAACCGACGAGGCGATTTCCGTCGACGGCGCGATAGAGCATCTGTCCGAACGGCAGCGGTCCGTCGAGGGGGATCGGCGTTTCGTCGGGGATCTCGAACGTGAGGAACTCGCCGGGATCGGGAGAGGCGGTCCGGCCGAACGTGCCGACGATCCGCTCGCCGCCGAGCGAGACGTAGCCTCGGGCGTTGTTCCAGCCGAACGTCTGCTCCACGACGGGGTTGGCGGGGTCCGAGACGTCGAGGAGTCTCATTTCGCCGACGAGCACTCGATCGCCGAGCAGGAGCACGGCCCGGTAGCTCCCGCTCACGGACGCGAGTTCGAACGGAGCGGTCGGGTCCGCGGCGTCCACGATGCGGAGGCCCGCGAGCGCGGATGCGGCGTACCAGAGCCCGCCCTGGCCGGCGATGTCGAAGACCGGCTGGGAGACCTCGAGTCCCCCGAGGTAGGTCGGCGCGCTCGGGTCGGACACGCTCACGAACACGAGGCCCTCGTCGAATCCGAACGCCGCCACGCCGTTCTCGATCTCGACGTCGCGGCTGACGCCCGGCGCGGCACCGCCGGGAAGCGCGGGGAGCGGGAGATCGGTGACGATCGGAGCGGACGGGTTCTGCAGGTCGATCACGGAGACGAGATCGGATTCCTGGCGGCCCACCGCGGCGAAGTCGCCGAACGAGCGCACGCAGCGCGCGCCGATCGGAATCGTGGCGAGGATGACGGGCGAAGACGGATCGGAGACGTCGAACACCAGGAGATCGTCGGCGGCGACCCAGGCGCGCGTGCCGGAGACATCCACGGCGTGGACGAATCCGGTCACGGCGGGATGCGCGACCTCGACCCAGAACCCGGGATCTCCCTCCGCGTACACGAAGAACCCGTCGGCGCCGGCGGCTCCGAAGAGGTGTGAGTCCGCGTACGCGATCTCTTCCGGGGAGTACGGGAGAAGCGTGCGATCGAGGCGGAACTCGTACGGTCGGTAGTCGCGGCAGGAAACGTCGGCGGGGGCGGGGCTCCCGGCGAGAGGGACCAGGAGCGAGAGCCCGAGGATCGCGAGGCGATTCATGGGTCGTCCTTTCTTGGGGTCCGGAAAAGCATAGCGCGTTTCGGGGTCGCATCCAAGCGCGGGCACGGCTGCGGGCTAGGGCTCCTCCGGGAGTTGCGCCCCGTGCCACGCCGCCACGATCCAGACCGTTTGCTTTTCGATCCGGTAGAAGAACCGGAACGGCTTCACGATCACCTCGCGGTGGGGAAGCTCCGGGAACTCAGGAATCCTGCGTCCCGAGTCCGGATGGTCCTCCAGCCGGCGCAGCGCCGTCTCGACGCGCTGCCGGGTGCGGCGGGCGGCGGACGGCTTGTCCTGACGGATGAAATCCAGTCCCTCGAGGAACTGACGGCGCGCGCTCGACGTGAAGCGAACGCGCACTACGGCTCCTCATCCAGCAACGCGTCGGCGTCTCGAAGCACGCTCTCCAGGCTGTGGCCCGCTTCCGTGACGATCTCCCGGTCGCCGCGCGCCAGGAGCCGGAGCAGTTCGCGTTCGCGCCGGGCGCGCTCGTACGCCTCCGGACTCAGCATGATGGCCGCGGTCCGGCCCCGCTGGGTGATGACGAGGGGATCGGGCGAGCCCTTGAGTCGCCGGAGGACCGCGGCGGCATCGTGGCGCAGGTCGGTGATCGGAACGATGTCGGGAACCTTGCTCAAGACGTGACCTCCAGAAGTACGTCTAAACGTACGTCATAAGGTCACGATCCGCAAGGAGTCGCCCCCTTGACTCAGACCCTCGATCGTCCCATATTCAACCATATGGTTGAACAATATCCCGCCTCCGCCGAGGCCCTCGATCTCACCTTCGCCGCCCTCGCGAACGCCACGCGCCGGGATCTCCTGGCCCAGCTCGCCACGGGCGAGAAGACGATCGGGGAGCTCGCCACGCGGTACGACACCACGTTCGCCGGCATCTCCAAGCACCTGGACGTGCTGGCGCGCGCGGGGCTCGTGCGGCGGCGGCGGGTGGGCCGGCAGCGGGAGTGCACGCTCGTGGCCGGGCCCATGAGCTCGGCCGCCGAGTGGCTCGCGTTCTACCGGCGGTTCTGGGACAAGCAGCTCGACCAGCTCGCCCGCTACCTCGAGAGCCCTTCGTTCGAGGGGGCGTTCGAAGGGGCGGCCGCAGGAGCCGCCGCAGCGACCACCGAACCTCCAGTGGAGAAGGACGAACCATGGCGACCCAAGACCAAGAGAGAAACGCCGTCATCCTCCGGCGCACGTTCGCCGCGACGCCCGAGCGCGTCTTCGCGGCGTGGACGAAACCGGAGGAAGTGAAGCGCTGGTTCGGGCCGGAGGGATTCGAGTCGTCGCGGGCCGAGGTCGACCTGCGGGTCGGCGGCGCGTTCCGGTTCCATCTCGTGGGGCCGGACGGCGCGGTGCACGTCGCGGCCGGCGAGTACCGCGAGATCGAACCGCCGAAGCGGCTCGTGTTCACGTGGGGCTGGGAGACGGGCGCGAACCCGTTCGAGAGCCGCGTGACGATCGAGCTCACGCCCGCCGGCAAGGGCGGCACCGAGTTCGTGATGACGCACGACCTGTTCCCGGACGAGGCCACGCGGAACAGCCACGAGTCCGGATGGACCGGCAGCCTGGACAAGCTCCAGAAGATCCTCGGCTAGCACGAGCAGTACCCACGCAGTGAGCACCCACGCACGAAGGAGAAACCCGTGAGCACCCAGACGACCACGATGCTGAATCCGTTGATGATGGAGATGGAGAAGGAGGCGGAGGCCACGCGCCGCCTGCTGGAGCGCGTTCCCGAGGATCGCCTGGACTGGCGGCCGCACGCGAAGTCGTTCACGCTCGGCGAGCTCGCCCTGCACATCGCCGCGATCCCCGCGCACATCGCGAACATGTCCCGGCAGTCGCCGTACGAGATGTCGAGCGGGAAGAAGCAGGGGCCGCCCAAGGACCGCGCCGAGATCCTGGACACGTTCGAGAAGAGCCAGCGGGAGGCGATGAAGATCTGGGGCGAGACCTCGGACCAGGATGCGATGAGCGAGTGGTCGGCCACGCTGCAGGGGAAACCCGTGTTCGCGGCGCCGCGGATCGGACTCGCGCGGGTGATCGGGATGAACCACCTGTACCATCATCGCGGGCAGCTGACGGTGTACCTGCGGTTGCTGGATGTGCCGCTGCCGTCGATCTATGGGCCGACGGCGGATGAGAATCCGTTTGCGTAGCTGGTAGCGGCGGTCGGGGCCGCGCGGGATTTGCTGCCGCGCGGCCTCAGTCGTTCGACCCGTTCGGGCGTGCAGGTGCCTGCTAGGCGGCGCTCCTCTTCGCTTCCGCGATCGGCTTCAAACGCGCGATCTCACGCGCCTCCGGACCGTGCATCGCGTGCCACAGGTCCCAATCCTGCTGAAGGCCCAGCCAGAACTCCGCCGACATCCCGAGTACGCGTGCCAATCGAAGCGCGGTGTCCGGGGTCACGGAGCGACGGCCGTTCACGACCTCGTTGAGGCGCGGGTAGGAGACTCCAAGGCGCTGAGCAAGCTCTGTCTGAGTCAGGCGCAGCGGCTTCAGGAACTCCTCGAGCAGCATCTCGCCCGGATGAGTCGGCGGGCGGTTCTGCGGAAGGCGCCTCAGCGCACCCGAGCTAGTGGTAGTCCGTGATCTCGACTTCCTGGGCATGGCCGCCCTCCCATTCAAAGCAGATCCGGTACGGCTGGTTGATTCGAATGCTGTGCTGGCCTGTTCGATCTCCGCGAAGTCGCTCGAGCCGGTTGCCCGGAGGTATCGCAAGGTCTTGGAGATCTCGAACGCGGCACAGCTGGTCCAGCTTGCGGCGGGCGACAGCCCAAAGGGCCCGGGGACAAGACTTCCGGGCTGCCGGGGAGTCCATGCCGTCGAAAACGTCGCTTGTGCCGCGATCTCGGAACGAGAGTATCATGACCCCTGTTATAACGCCACCCATGGTATGGGCATGAGCGTGGCTCCATCGGTGATTGCGGGAGCAACTGAACGCTCAGGGCCGCGGGGGCCGCGATGGGCGAGACTGCGCACACAGTGTCCACTTCGCCCCAATGCCGTTGGACGTCGGTGCCTGATGCCAGTCTTATACGCGTCTTGCGAGCTCGGCCAGGGGACGAAGCATCGCGCGAGTGAGGCCGGAGGCGGGCTAGGACTCCAGGCCGAGGCGACGGATGCGGTCGCCGAGCCCCTTGCGGGTCACGCCGAGGATGCGCGCCGCCTGGGTCTTGTTGCCCTCGGAGCGCTCGAGGGCGCGGACGATCTCACGGCGCTCGAGTTGCTCGATGAGTTGCGGGAGACCATAGAAGCGATCGCGCTCGTACGTGCTGCGGATGGCCTCCGGGAGGTGGAGGAGGTCGATCACACCGTCGGCGCGAGCGAAGAACGTCGCGGCTTCGAGAACATGCCGCAGCTCGCGGACGTTGCCCGGCCAGTCGTAGGCCTGGATGGCCTCGCGAGCGGACTTCGAGAGAACATAGGGCTCGTCCCGGTGCACGCCCTCCATCTTCTGGAGCACGAAGCGGACGAGAGCCGAGACGTCTTCCGGCCGTTCGCGGAGCGGCGGAAGGACCAGCTTGATGCCCGCGAGGCGATAGAAAAGGTCCGGCAGGAAGTCGCCCCGCTCCACGAGTGATTGCAGGTCGCGATTCGCGGCGAACAGGAGTCGCGCGCGGAGCGGAACGGGGGCCGAGCTGCCCACGGGAAGAACCTGGCGATCCTCCAGCACGCGCAGCAGCTTGGCCTGGAGTGCAGCCGGGGCCTTGTCGATCTCGTCCAGAAACACGGTGCCTTCGCCCGCAGCGACGAGATGTCCGCGTCGGTCGCGATCCGCTCCCGTGAACGCGCCGCGACGGTGGCCGAAGAGTTCGCTCTCAAGGAGAGACTCAGCGATGGCGGCGCAGTTGATCGCGACGAACGGCTTCTCGCGTCGCGGGCCATCGTCGTGGATCAGGCGGGCGATGAGCTCCTTGCCCGTGCCGGTCTCGCCCTGAATCAACACCGTGTTGTCGATCTGAGCGAGATCACGCGCGGTTTCGATCATCCGGACCATGGAGGGAGAGCGGGCCAGGAGTTCGACTCCGTTCTCCAGCACGACGGTCATCGGTTCGGGCGAGGCGACGGTCGGGTCGGCGCCATCGACGTCCGCTTCGAGACCGAGTCGGGCGCGGAGGCGTCTCGCGCTGTGTTCGTACGCAAGCCAGGCCCCCGGCTCGCCGCGGTTCGCCTCGCGGCAAAGGCGGGCGGCGGTGAGGTACGTCTCGGCGAGCTCCCAGGGGAGCTGAAGCTCTCGGAAAATGGTCAGCGCCTCGTGAATCGTATCGAAGAACGCGTCGTCGCCGCGAGCGGCCTGGACACGCGCGAGAGCAGAGAGGGCGTTGCCCGTCTCGCGCGGATCGCTTCCCGCACGGGCCAGATTGACGGCGTCTCGGCAGAGCTCGTCGGCCTCGACGAGACGACCGAGTTCGAGGTAGGCGAGGCCGAGGCGCCACTCGATCTCGTAGACGAGGTCGCCGGTGGGGGAGATCTCGCGGGCTGCGGAGAGGGCGGACTCGAACGCATCGGATGCGCACGCTGCATTGCCACGCGTCAGTTCGACATCGCCGATTGACTCAGTCGCAAGGACCCATGTTCGTGCTCGATGTGCGCCATCTCCTATTGCGCGGGCTTCCTCGGCACTCTCCGCCGCTTCGTCGAGCCTGAGCTGACGCAGTCGCAATCGGGAGATGCCGACATGGCAGAGTGCAACTACCCGAGAGCGCTTGACCTCAGCCGCCAAGCGCATTCCATCGGTCAGTGAGTCACCTGCCGAGAGCCACTGGCCCACATAGAGTTCGGCTAGGCCAAGGTGCAGAAGTTCTGCAGCCAGCGCGTCGCGCACACCTAGTTCCGCGAGTTGTTGACTTGAGCGACGATGATGCCCGACAGCTTCTCGGCACAACCCGAGTTGTCTGTAGAGACTTCCAAGAGCCCCGTGAGCGTGTGCCTCTCGCTCCTGGTCGTCGATCCTGCGAGCGGCCGCCAAGGAGTCACGGTACGACTCAGCAGCATCCATCGGTCGCGCCGCTTGCAGCAGCGTGTGTCCAAGCCAGCGGAGGGCGTCGCTCAGGTGCGCGTGCTCGGCACCAGTCTGGAGCAGTTTGACGGCCCGCTCCCCTGCCTTCTGAGCTTCGTCAAGATTGCCGAGGAAGATCTTGGCGCGGACAATCTGAGTTAGCGCCCGAGCTCGAACGACGGGAGCGTGCTTGTCGCCCGTTAGTGCCGCTATCACCGCCTCGACCTCTGCGAGCCGTCCGGAGCGAACTAGGCAGTCAGCCAGCGCAAATCGGATCCGCTCTTCCTCGTGGGAATCCAATGGAGACGAGTGGAGGAGCTCCGCGTATTGCTCGATCGCCTCGGTATTGAGGTCGGCTGCCCGCTGGATGTCCGCTGCGTAGGCTCGTTCGGAGCCCGTTCTTAGATGGTGATCCAAGACAGACCTCGCCATACCATCATCCAGAACCGAAGGGCATCCCGAGAGTCGGACGCTGCTGTCATACTGAATCGCGTCGGCTCCATGCTGTCGCCGATCAGCGTCTCCCCGCGCTTCGGCAGCGCGGAGTGCGGCTCCCACGGATCCCCCTCGACCCAAGACGGGTCCACACGCCGCGTCCACTTCAACTGATCGGCCCGTGCGTCGATCGATCCGAAGACCACGCTCAGAGCCACCACCACCAGAACGAGCTTGATCATGCGCTTCACGACATCGATCCCCTTTCCCGGGGGAATGCGGCCTCAATGCCCAAAAGCCCCCAAAGACTGACATCGGCAGTCTCGCGGGGGCACGTAAAGGCGCGAGCGTGGCTCGCACGGCAGAGGTCGGGGGGAAGCGACATGGGGCAGGCCTCCACGTCGAAGGCGACAGAGCTTCAACGAGCTGCAGTGTGCAACTTCTTCGCACCTGGAGTCAAGAACACAGCTCAGCTGGCGAGAAGCCGCCAGATGGGGGTTCCGGCGGCCTCTCGGCGGGGTTCGCGTCTGTCGCGGTGTCCGAAGTTCGGCGGTCAGGCGATAGCTACCGCCACCACCCCTTCAACTGCCCCCAGCTCCGCGCCTCCACGGACACCGGCCCCGGCACCGGCCGGAACGCCACGTCCACGACCTTCACCTGCGGATCCGGGTTCAGCCACGCGGGCGTGATCTCCGCGAACGTGCCGCTGTCGAACACGTGCACCTGGCCGGTGATGCCGTCGGCCACGTACAGGTA
>JAGQIB010000193.1:0-4777 GCA_020431545.1 Gemmatimonadota bacterium | reverse complement strand
TCGTAGTGATACACCACGTTCGTGCCCATCGCGGTCACGAGGATGTCGCCGCTCGGCAGGAACTCGAGGTCGTTCGGGCGGCAGTCGGAGGGCTGCGACCACTGGTCGATGAACGCGCCCGTATTCGCGTCGACCTGCTTCACGTAGAACGAGTCGTACGAGCAGATGAAGAGATCCCCGCTCGGGCCGTAGCGCATGTCGGAGGGGAAGCTCACCGTGGTGAGCACGCCGATGAAGGCGCCCGTCGTGCCGTCGTACTCGCGCACGTCGTTCGTGTTCCAGCTGCCGATGTACACGTTGCCGTTCGGGGCGTAGATGCCGGCCCACTGCGTGCCGCCGCCGGGGTTGTAGGTCTTGATCCAGGCGCCGGTGTCGGCGTCGAACTCGTCGACCCCGCCCGAGAAGTGGCCGATCAGGACCTTGCTGCTCGCCGCGTTGTAGTGGATGGCGAGCTGGCCGACGCCGTTCACCGACGTGAAGTACGTCCCCACGAGATTCCCGGTGCCGAGGTCGTACTGGCGGCACATGTCATCGGTGTCGCTCGTGACGTACAGGTCTCCGATCGCACCGGGCGCGGCGGCGAGGGCGGGGGCGGCGAGGAGCAGCGGCAGGGCGGCGGCGAACCAGGTACGGACACGGATCATCAGGGGCTCCGGGGACGGGGGTGAGATCGACCAGGAGTCCCGACCCTACCGACCGGGCGGGGGCCGGCGCAAGCTCGGGACCTCACCCGCTCGCGCCGCGGCCCACGTGCCGCCCCCCCGCTCGCCCCCGCCCGTCGCCGGAATCCGCGGTTCCGGTACAATGAACGATCCTCCGGAGGGCCGATGCCGCGAGATTCCGAGATCACCCGTCTGCTCGCCGGTCTCCGGGACGGCGACTCGGACGCGTGGAACACGCTGTTCCCCCTGGTCTACGGCGAGCTCCGCGACCTGGCCCGCCGCCAGCTCCGCGGCGGACGCGGCACGCTCAACACCACGGCAGTAGTCCACGAGGCGTATCTGCGCTTCGCGGGGAACGAGGGCGTGCGGCCGAAGGACCGCGGGCACTTCTTCGCCCTGGCCGCGCGCGCGATGCGGCAGATCGTGATCGACCACGCGCGACGTCACCTGGCCCGGAAGCGCGGCGGCGGCGCGGCCCACACGCTCCTGGAGGACGCGGACGTCGCGGTGGAAAGCCGCGCGGAGGAGCTGATGGACCTGCACGCCGCGCTCGAGCGGATGGAAGCACTGGACCCGCGGCTCGGACGCGTGGTGGAGCTCCGCTTCTTTGCCGGCCTCTCCGTGGAGGAATCGGCCGCAGCACTGGAGGTCTCGGAGATCACCGTGAAGCGCGACTGGCGCAAGGCGAAGGCGTTCCTCTATCGCGAGCTGCACGGAGCGGGCGAGTGACGAGCGAGGCGCGATGAGCACCGGGCCGCTGGATCCGGAGACCTGGCGGCGCGTCGACGCGCTCCTGGACCGCGCGCTGGAGCTTCCCGAGCACGAACGGGATGCCTTCCTCGAGCGGGAATGCGGCGACGACGCGGAGCTCGGCCGTCACGTCCGCGAGCTGCTGGCCGCCGACGCGCGCGCGTCCGAGTTCCTCGAGACCCCCGCGAACGAGATGGCGGGCGATCTGCTCGGTCCGACGGCTCCTCCGGCGAACGACGGCGCGCTTGCGCCCGGCTTCGAGGTCCCGCCCTGGCGGATCGTGCGCGAGATCGCACACGGCGGCATGGGAGCCGTGTACCTCGCCGAGCGCGCCGACGGACAGTTCGAGCAGCGGGCCGCGCTCAAGGTGATCCGATCGGCCCTCCCCGGCGACGGCTCCCGCGAACGTTTCCTCCAGGAGCGCCGCATCCTCGCGCGTCTCGAGCATCCGCGCATCGCGCGACTGCTGGACGGCGGCTTCCTGCCGAACGGCCTCCCGTGGTTCGCGATGGAGTACGTGGACGGCACGCCGATCACGGAGTACGCGGACACCGCGCGCCTCTCCGTGGAGCAGCGCGTGGATCTGTTCGCCGAAGTTTGCGAGGCGGTGGCGCACGCGCAGCGTCACCTCGTGGTCCATCGCGACCTCAAGCCCTCCAACGTGCTCGTGGGCGCGGACGGAAAGCCGAAGCTCCTCGACTTCGGCATCGCGAAGATCTTCGCGGGGCCGGAAGGAGAGGGTGCGCCGCCCGTCGACCGCGCGCCGGCGGCGCTCACCGCGCGCCGCGCCGCCCTCACGCGTGATGGCGCCCGCCTGCTCACGCCGGAGTACGCGGCGCCCGAACAGCTGCGCGGCGACGACGTCACCACCGCCACCGACGTCTGGGCGCTCGGCTGCCTCCTGTTCGAGCTGCTCGTCGGCGCGCATCCGTACGCCGAACACCTCGACACGCCGGGCGCGCTCGAGCGCGCGGTGCTGACCGGCGACTCGCAGAGCCTGCCCCGCGCGGTCACGGAGCCCGCCGCCGCCGCGCGCGCCACGACGACCCGTGCCCTCCGCCGTCGCCTCCGGGGCGACCTCGCGAACATCGTCGCGCGTGCGCTGGCCCGCGACCCCGCGGATCGCTATCCCGCCGCGGCCGACCTCGGCTCCGATTTGAAAGCCTGGCGCGCCGGACTTCCCGTCGCGGCGCGCGCCCCCTCGCTCCGCTATCGCGCGGCGAAGGCGATCGCGCGCCACCGCGTGGCCGCCGGTGCGGGAACAGCCGTGCTCCTCGCGCTCGTCGTGGGACTCGGCGCCGCCGCGTGGCAGGCGCGACGTGCCGGGCGCGAGGCCGACCGCGCCACCGCGGTCACTCAGTACCTCCAGTCGCTGTTCGCGGAGGTGGATCCCGATCGGGCGCAGGGCAGCGACCCGCGCGCCTCCGAGCTGCTGGCCCGCGGCGCCGAGCGCCTCGCCACGGAGCTCGCCGATCAGCCGGAACTCCGCGCGGAACTGCTGCAGACGATCGGCACTCTCTACGAGTCGCTCGGCGACTACGAGCGCGCGTCGGACCTGCACCGGCAGGCGCTGGATCTCCGCGAGCAGCTGTTCGGCCCGGACGATCCGCGGGTGGCGGTCACGCTGGGGCACCTCGGCGCGACCCGCTTCGAACAGTCGGACTACGAGAGCGCGGACTCCCTGCTCACACGGGCGCTCGCGATCCAGCGTCGTCATCTGCGCTCGAACGATCCGCAGCTCGCCACCGCGCTCGGCAACCTCGCGTCCGTCCGCGCGAACCTCGGACGGGCGGAAGAAGCCGAGGCGCTCCACCGCGAGGCGTGGGCCATCGACCGCGCCGCGTTCGGGGCGGAGAGCGAACAGGCGGCGACGGACGCGTCCAACCTCGCGATCTTCCTCAAGAACGTCGGGCGGCCCGAGGAGTCCGTGGAACTGGACCGCGAAACGCTCGCGGTCCGCCGGAAGTTGCACCCCGGCGACGACTCGCGCACGGCGACGTCCCTTGCGAACCTCGGCGTCACGCTCGGGGAGCTCGGTCGCTTCGACGAGGCGGAGGCCGCGCTGCGTGAGGCGATCGACATGCGGCAACGTCTCTACCCGGACGGCCATCGCTACACCGCGATCGCGCTCAAGAACCTCGGCGACGTGCGCCAGCGGCAAGACGATCTCGCCGCCGCCGACTCGCTGTACCGCGCGGCGCTCGAGATGTCGCGACGCTGTCTCGGCGAAGACCACTACGACGTCGCGAACTGCGTCAACAGCCTCGCGGTCAACGCGTACTTCCGTCACGACTACGACGAAGCGCAGTCACGGTTCCAGGACGCGCTCGCGCGCTTCGAACGGATCCTGCCGCCCGGACACGGCACGCTCCTCGTCCTGCGCGGGAACATCGCCACCGTGGCGCTGGAGCGCGGCGACGTGGAGACGGCGGAACGCGAGTATCGCGCGTCGATCGCGACGCGGATCGCGGCGAACGGCGAGAACGACCCCGCACTCGCGAGCGACTACCGTGCGCTCGGCGCCGTCTGTGGACGTCGCGGGAGGTGGCGCGAGTCGGAGGAGTGGTTCCGGAAGGCGCTGAGGATCAACACGGACACGTACGGCGACGAATCCGAACAGGCCGCGACGACGACGGTGCAGCTCGCCCGCGCGGTCACGGAGCAGCGACGCTACGACGAAGCGGAAGCGATGCTGGCCGAGGCGTGCGCGACGCTCGCGTCGCTGCTGCCCGAGGGGCACCGGAGCCGCGTGGACGCGGACGAGGAGCTCGCGCGCACGCTCCTGCGGGCCGGGCGCGCGGGGGAGGCGTTGCCGGGACTGCAGGCGGCGCTCGCCACGCGGCGCGACGCGTTCGGAGACGGCGATCGCAAGACCGCCGAGGCGGCCGCCTGGACCGGCGAGTGCCTCGCCGCGCTCGGGCGGAACGAGGAGGCGCGCGCGCTGCTGGGCCCGGCCGTGGAGGTCCTGCTGGCTCGCCGCGGCCCGGACGATCCGCTCACTCGAGAGGCGCAGGAGGCGCTCCGGCGGGCCGGCGGATGATCCCTCCCGGCCCCGGCCTGCGTGTTCCAGGGTAAGGACATGGCTCTCCGCCCCCTGCTCTCGAGGACGCGCTCATGACATCGCCTGCCCGCCTTGCTTTCCTCGGCCTCCTTTGCGCCGCGCTGACGCCCCGCCCCGCCGCGGCGCAGTGCACGGCCCTCGAGGCGGAGCTTCCCACCAGCCCCACCGGCTACACGAGTCCCTCCATCGACGGCACCCGCCTGGCCGTGGGCGATCCGTCCGCCGGCGGCTGCCAGAGCTGCGGCGAGGTGGACATCTTCGAGTTCGACGGGACGGACTGGGTGCCGACCGCGGTCATTCCCAA
>JAGQIB010000192.1 GCA_020431545.1 Gemmatimonadota bacterium | reverse complement strand
ACGTGGAGCGCAACCTGCGCGCGCCGCTCGCAGGCATCCGTCGGACGTCCGAGACCCTGGGCCTCGCCGTCCCCTCGATCGAAGTCGCCGTGCGCACCGGCGACACCCCGGCGCGCGAACGTCGCCGTTTGCTGCGCGAACCGGGGGACATCCTGGTCACGACACCGGAGTCGCTGTTCCTGCTGGTGGGATCGCAGGCGCGGGCGGTCCTGCGTACCGTCGACACGATCATCCTGGACGAGGTCCACGCGCTCGCGCCCACGAAGCGCGGAGCCCACCTCGCGCTCACGCTCGAACGACTCGCCGCGATCACCGAACGCGATCCGCAGCGCATCGGTCTCTCCGCCACCGTTCGCCCGCTCGACGAGATGGCGCGGTGGGTCGGCGGAGATCGGGCCGTGCGGATCGTGGACGCGTCGCGACGGCCGGCGCTCGATCTGGAGATCCGGGTGCCCACCGCGGACATGACCGCGCCGGGCGACTCGCCGCTCGCCCCACCCGAGACGCCCGGCGGATCGATCTTCCGGGACATGGGCGATTCGCGCGCCCAGGTCGCGTCGCCCGAGCGAGGCATCTGGCCCACAATCTACCCGCGTCTGCTGGAAGAGATCCGCGCCGGCCGCTCCACGATCGTGTTCGTCAACAGCCGCGGACTCTGCGAACGGCTCGCGCAGCGACTGAACGATCTCGCCGGCGAGGAGCTCGTGCGGGCGCACCACGGCAGCGTTTCGCACGAGAAGCGTGCGGAGATCGAGGACGGGCTGAAGACCGGCCACATTCGCGGGATCGTCGCGACGAGCTCGCTCGAGCTCGGCATCGACATGGGGGCGGTGGATCGCGTGCTGATGGTGGAGTCGCCGGGCTCGGTGGCACGCGGCCTCCAGCGAGTGGGACGCGCGGGCCATGGAGTCGGCGAGACGAGCGTCGGGCGGCTGTATCCGAAGTCACGCGGCGATCTGCTGGAGAGCGCCGTGGTCGCCGGCAAGATGCTGCGCGCCGAGATCGAGGCCGTGTCGTTCCCGCGCAACGTGCTCGACGTTCTCTCGCAGCAGATCGTGGCGATGTGTCTCGACTCCGACCGGTCCGTGGATGAGATCGGCGGGATCGTCCGCCGGGCGCATCCCTACCGGGAACTCGGCGCCGCGTCGCTGGAGGCCGTGCTCGACATGCTGAGCGGTCGCTACCCGTCCGAGGACTTCGCGGATCTGCGCCCGCTGCTCTCCTGGGATCGTGCGGCGAACACGCTGTCTGCCCGCCGCGGCGCCGCGCTCGTCTCGCGCACGAACGCGGGGACGATTCCCGATCGCGGCACGTTCTCCGTGAACCTCGCCGGCGCCGGCACGCGGGTCGGCGAGCTCGACGAGGAGATGGTGCACGAGACCCGCGCGGGTGACGCGATCCTGCTGGGGGCCACGTCGTGGCGGGTCGAGGAGATCGGTCGCGATCGCGTCCTCGTATCGCCGATCCCCGGCGAGCCCGCGCGACTGCCGTTCTGGAAGGGCGAGGGACCGGGTCGCCCGATCGAGGTCGGGCGCGCGATCGGCGCGTTCCTGCGGGAGCTCGGAGAGGTCCCGCAGGAGCGGGCGCCGGAGTGGATCCGCGAACGCTCGCCGCTCGACGAGAACGCCGCCCGGAACCTGGCCGACTACGTCCACGAGCAGCGCGAGCACGGCGGCCTGCTGCCCACCGATCGCACGATTTGCGTGGAGCGCTTCCGCGACGAGCTCGGCGACCACCGCATCTGCATCCTGTCGCCCTTCGGAGCTCGGGTTCACGCCCCCTGGGCGCTCGCGCTCCAGGCTCGCTTCGCCCGTGACGACAGCTTCGAGATGCAGGCGCTGTGGAGCGACGACGGGATCTGCCTCCGCTTCGCCGACGCCGAGGTCCTGCCCGAGCTCGCGAGCCTGCTCGTGGAGCCCGACGAGGTGGAGGAGCTGGTGATGGAGCAGCTCGCGCAATCCGCGCTCTTCGCGAGCCACTTCCGCGAGAACGCGGCCCGAGCCCTGCTCTTGCCGCGTCGCCGTCCCGGCTCGCGGACGCCCCTCTGGCAGCAGCGGCTGCGCTCGCAGAAGCTGCTCTCGGTGGCGCAGGGCTAACCCTACTTCCCCATCGTGGTCGAGACCTACCGCGAGTGCCTGCA
>JAGQIB010000191.1 GCA_020431545.1 Gemmatimonadota bacterium | reverse complement strand
GGCGCGTGCGGCTCCATCACGTGCAGGTACGCGAACACGGGTTCGTCTCCGATGTCCTCCCGCCAGGCGAGGTACTCGTCGAAGATCTCGGCCGCCGGCAGGTTCAGCGCGTCGAGGCCACGGCGCGGCGCGACCCGGCGCTCGGTGGCCGAGAGCACCGCCGCGAGCGCGCGGGCGGGCGGAACGTTGCGGCCGGACTCGTTCAGCCGGAACAGCGCGTAGCCGAGCTTCGTCTTCGGGGTCAGCTCCCGCTCCAGCGACGTGAACCTCTCGGCGCCCTGCGCGAATCCGAACTCCGCCCCCACGATCGGATTCGCCACGAACATCGCCGTGCGGAACCCGCCGGCGTGGAAGAGCTCCGGCAACGTGAGCAGGCGCTCGGACAGGATCGTGCGCAGGTGTCCCACGCGATGGCCGGCCGGGTAGCGCCCCGTGAGCAGCGACGCGACGGACGGCTTCGTGTAACAGCTCTGACTCGTGAAGTCCGGGAACCGGGCGCCGCGCCGCGCGAGCTCGTCCAGAGTGGGGCTCGTGGGGAGCGCGTAGCCCTCGCCGGACAGGTGATCGCGCCGCAGCGTGTCGATCAGGATCAGCACGACATCCGGCGCGTCTTCCGGCGCGGGCTCGCTCGGCGGGCGCGCGGCCCCCACTCCGCCGTGCCAGAAGATCGCCGAGAAACCGACCGTGCCCGCCGCGATGAACCCGAGCGCGAGCGGCGAACACCCGAACGCAGCGACGCTCCCTCCGCGACGCAGGCCGGCACTGCCCGCGCGGATCAGGAGAGCGAGCAAGGCGGCGGCGACGACCGTCGCGCCGAGGTCGAACGCGATCGCCTGCGGCCCGGTATCGGAGGCGAGCTTCGTGACGTTCACGTGCACCACGACGAGGAACCACGCCGCGAACACGGCGAGCATGGCCGGGATCGCGACCCGCCAGAACGTGAGAGAGCGCGGCCCGGTTCCGTCGCGTCGCGCGAGTAGCGCTCCGATGCCGCCGAGCAGGAGCGCGGCCGGGATCATCGCCGTGATCCAGGCCAGCACCGAGACCAGCAGGAACTCGCGGCCGAGGAACGCGTGGGCCGTGGTGACGGCGTCCGCGACACCGGCCAGCGCGCCGATCGCGAGTCCCGCCCCGAGGGCCCGGGCGAGCAGCAGGAGACGCGTCAAGACGTCGCGCCCCGGGAGCCGTGCTTCGATGCGTGGATGGTCGACCTCGGGACGATCGGGGAAGGCGAAGACGTACGGGACTCCGGTTCCGGAAGCTCCGGTCCGGGAAACTCCGGGCCCGGCAGACCCCGGATCGGAATTCTAGTCCGCGAGGGCCGGGACGCGAAAGTCGGTTTCGCCCTCGAGGGTGGAACCCGACGAGGCCGCGGGCGGCCGCCGCCGTGAACGGCCGGTGACGGGCGCGCGCCACGAGGCGACGGTGCGGCCGCGAGAGGCGCCGGAAGGCCCGTTTGCCGGGTGCGAGATCCGGCCCGCCCCTTGCAGTCGAACCGGCACCGAACCGGGAGACGGTGATGCGCGGATCGGGCCGACAACTCACCACTCGGACTCGCTCGACGGTCCGATCCTCGCAGTCGGAGTCTTCGACGCCGACCGCCGTCCCCGGTTCGCGCCGCCCCGCAGGACGGGCCGCGCTCCGGGCGACGTTCGCGCGAGCACTTCGCGCCTGGGCCGTGATCTCGCTCGTCGTGGCCGCGATCTCCGCGCTCGACCTCTCCGTCGCGCGACGCGCGACGGCCGATCTCTTCGCCGCCGATCTCCCGGCCCAGGGGGCGGCCCCCGCGCGCGCCGCGATCGCGGAGCAGGCTCTGCGGGCACGCACCACCGCGATCGCGCGGGAGCCCCTCGCGCGGGCGGTCCTGTGGGCGACTCAGATCGTGATCGTGGCAGCGGTCGCGCGCGGCGGGGTCGCGAAGGCGGTCCGAATCGTCGCGGCGGCGGGAGCGCTGGACCTCGCGCAGGCGGGACTCGAGCTCGGTGTCACCTGGAGAGACGGGCCAGCCTACTCGGCCGAGCTGATCCCCTTCTTTCCGCGCGGCGCAACAGCAGCCGACGTGCTCGGCCCGGAGGGCACGACGGATCTTCGATGGATGACGGCGCTCGGCGTCGCCCGCGGAGGATGGGTCGCGCGCGCGATCGAGGGGCCGGCGAGCCGGAGGGTGCTCGCCGGCACGCTCGTGTCGCTCGCCGAGTGGGCGACGACCCGCGCGCGCGATCGGCTGGCCCCCGGAGCAGAGAGCCCCCGGCTACTCAGCGCCGGGGATCACGAGCTCCTGTCCGACCTGAATCACGTTCGCGTCGGAGAGTCCGTTCGCGCGCACGATGTCCTGGGCGGTCACGCCGTACTTCGTCGCGATCCCGGCCACCGATTCGCCCGGCTTCACCACGTGCGTGCGCCCGAACGTGAACGCGCTCGACTCGAGCTTGTCGATGCGCCCCCGGAGCTTCTTGTTCTCCGCAAGCACCTCTTCCAGGATCACGTTCATGCGATCGAGCATATCGCGCTCCGTCTCGGTCTGCGCGGCGCCGAGCGCGTCGGCCTTCTGCGACGTCTCGGCGAGCTGCAGATCGATCTTGCGATCCCGCTCGCTCAGCTCGGTGATTCGCGTCGACACCTCGCCGCCGAGCGACGAGATCTGACCTTCGAGATCCGTGGTGCGCTGGCGCAACGCGTCGTTCTCGGAGCGGAGCGCCTCGATGTCGGAGGACAGCTCCGTCAGTTTCTGGTCCGTCCACGCGGCCTGACGCGTGATGTCCGTCTCGATCGTACGGACGTGCTTCGCGGTCGCGAAGCAGCCGGGCATGAGCCCGGCTGCCGCGACCAGAAGCAGGCAGTTCGCGAGGGAACGCATCATCACGAGCCCGGCGCTTCGACCCGGAACTCGGCCCGGCGATTCTTCGCCCAGGCCTGCTCGTTCGAACGCGGATCGATCGGGCGCTCCTCGCCGTACGACACGGTCTGGAAGCGCGACTCCCGCACGCCGAGGGACACGAGATACCGCTTCGTGCTCTGCGCACGCTGCTCCCCGAGCGCGAGGTTGTACTCGTTCGTGCCCCGCTCGTCGCAGTGCCCTTCGACCAGCACCTTCCAGTCCGGATGGTCCTTCAGCAGCGCGCCGATGGCCTCGAGCTTCGGCTTGGCTTCCGAGGTGATCCGGTACTTGTTGAACTCGAAGTGGATGGCCTGCAGGGTCTCGCGGTACTCCACGTTCGGATCGACGTACTTGACGGTATCGTCACGCGCGGGAGGCGTGACTTCGACCGGGACCTCTTCCGGCATGTCGACTTCGACGACATCGGTCTCGGGCTCCGGGGCGGAGCCACCACAACCGACGAACACGGCGAGCGTCGCCGCGATCGCGGCGCCCTTCCAGACAAAGCGAGCTGACATGTTCTTCCCTCTCCTCCTGCTTACGGGACCGGCGACCAGTCCGGGGTCGAGTACCGTCCATCTCCGCGAGTGACGCGGAGCGCCCGGCGCTCAGTCAGGTTCGTGACATACAAGTCCGTACGTCCACCCGCCTTCCGCGAGTACAGAATGCTCCGACCGTCGGGTGCCCAGCAAGGATCTTCGCAACCGCCCAGGTCGGTGACGGTCGTCACCTCCCGGGTGGCCAGGTCCACCACCTGGACCTGGAAGCCGTCCGAGCGGAGTGCGCAGTACGCGATCCGGGTCCCGTCCGGCGACCAGTCGGGGGCCGTGTTGTAGGTCCCCCGGAGCGTCACCCGCTCCACGTCGTGCCCCTCCGGATTCATGACCCAGATCTGGGGCCCGCCGGTCCGGTCGGACACGAACGCGAGCCGCCGCCCGTCCGGAGACCACACCGGCGACGACTCCGTGGCCGGGTTCGCGGTCAGGCGCAGGATGCGGCCGGTGGTCAGATCCTTCGTGTAGATCTCGGGATTGCCGTCCGTCGACAAGACCAGCGCGATCCGCCGGCCGTCCGGGCTGATGTCCCCGTCCGCATTCAGCCCCTCGTAGTGCGCCACGCGGTCGCGCGTGCCGAGGACGAGATCGTGCACGTAGACGTCCGGGAAGCCACTCGAGAACGACGTGTACACGATGCTCTTCCCGTTCGGGGCGAAGCGGGGTCCGACCTCGAGGGCCCGCTCCCCCGTAAGCTCCCGGACATTGAAGCCGTCCAGATCGAGCGTGACCACGCGCTTGTCCCCGCCCTCGGGCGGGACCCACTCGCAGGTGAGGCGGGAGCGCGCGATCCCGGGCTCTCCCGTGAGCGCCAGCACGACGTCGTCGGCGTAGCGGTGGAGTCGCTGGCGAAGGCTCTCGCCGCGGCCCGACGGGTACTCCCGGCGGAACAGGACGTCGCCGGTGCCGGCGTCCCGCACGGCGCCGACCAGGGTGCCCCCCTCCTGCCGGACCTCGGCCACGACCTCGGCTCCCAGTCGTGCCCAGTCCTCGAACGCGCGGGGCGGCAGCATCCCGGGGCGCTTCGGCTCGAACCAGCCGGACACCTCGAGGTCGAACGCGACCACGTCGCCGGCCGGCGATCCCACCTCCTCGGTCGTCAGGGTCTCGAATCGACCGACGCCGATCGCGATGCGCCGGTCGGCGCGCTTGGAGACGTCGATGATGGGCTCCTGCGCGAACGCGGCGGCGGCAAAGGTCACGAGCAGCAGGGCGAGAACCGGGACGCGTCCCGCGCGGGCGCTCAAGCTCCGGGCTCCGCGGTGAATCGGATGGTGACGTCGAGCACTTCTTCCTCCCAGGCCTCGGGCAGCGGCGGGAACGGCTCCGCCGCCTTCACGGCACGGACGGCGCTCGCGTCGAGCGCCGAATTGCCGGAGTTCTGCGCGCGCACGTCGGTGACCCGGCCGTCCCGGTGAATCCGGAGATGGACCAGCACCTGGTTCGTGCGACCGACCACGAGACGATCCCCGGGCGGATCCCAGGCGTCCGTGGCGCGCGTCCGAATGACGTTCAGGTACCAAGCGAAGGGGAAATCGACGGCCTGCACCTCGGCCGCGGACGTGGGCTCCGCGGGTGCGTCGTCCTCCGGGGTGGCTTCCGCGTCCGTCGACGTCGGGGGCGTCGACGTCGGCTGCGACTCCGACAGCCGGGAGCGCAACCGCTCCTCGAGCGACGGACCGGTGTCCTCGTCGCGACGCGGCGCGACCTTCTGCAGCTTGCGCGGCGGGGGCGACTTCTTCGCCGGCGTGACCGGCGCGGGCTTCACCGTTTCCGGCTCCGGTTCCGGATCGTCGGGGGTCTGCTCCGGCGTCTCCTGGATCTCCGTGACGGGCGGCTTCTCCGGCACCACCGTCCGTTCCGGCTCCTGGCGCGGAGCACGCAGCTTCGGCGGCTCGGGCGCCTTGGACGGCACGAGGTCGACGGCAATCGCCGGCGCCGGCTCGAAGTGGAACTCCGGCGGCCGCGGCCCCACGAGAAAGAAGACGAACGCGGCCACGTGGAGCGCGGTCGACGCCAGGAATCCCCGCCGATTCAATTCGACCTCCGCGGCTCCGTCGCGAGGCTCACGCGGGTCAGGCCGGCGAGGCGGGCCCGATCCAGAACGTCGAGGACGGTGCCGTAGCCGAGTCGCTGGTCGCCCTCGAGGAGGACCGGCATCTCCGGATCACGCGCAGCGCGGAGGCGGAGTTCGTCGTCCAGGGCCTGGGGCAGGATCGGCTTGCCGTCGAGGAAGATCTCGCCCTCCGGACCGAGCGCGATGCGGAGGCCCCGCTCCGGCTCGGGCACGGCGGTCGACGCCTCGGGGAGCTTGAGGTCGATGCCCTGACTCAGGATCGGCGCCACCAGGATGAAGATGATGAGCAGCATCATCGTCACGTCGACGAGCGACGTGATGTTGATCTGCGTCTGCATTTCCTGGACGGGTCGGCGACGACGCCTCATGGCATCCTCCGCTCAGCGCCGCGCGAAGACGCCCGACTCCGGAGCGGCGGCGGGCGCACGGCGACGCGAGGCGAGGTCCGCGGTCCGGACGAATTCCGTGCTGAAGCGATCGATCAACGCCGTGACGAGTTGCACACGGCGATTGAGAAAATTGTAAGCGACGACGGCGGGAATCGCCACCGCGAGACCCGCGACGGTCGTCACGAGCGCTTCGGCGACGCCCGGCGCGACGGCGGCGATGCCGGCGCTGCCTTCCAGGCTCATGCCGCGGAACGCGTTCATGATGCCCCACACCGTGCCGAACAGACCCACGAACGGGGACGCGCTCGACGCGACGGCGAGCACGAGGTGGCCCTTTTCCAGATCCGCGATGCGATCGACGGTCTCGGTCTCGAGTGCACTCTCGATGCGGGCGATGCCCTCGGCCCCGATCGGCTCGCCGGGACGGGCGACCTCGAGCTGGGCCCGATACTCGCGGCGCCCCGCCTCCCACAACGGACCGAGCGGCCCCTCGACCGCGCCGCGGGTCGTGTCCAGCCAGTCCTGCGGATTCTCACGGAAGCGGGCGAGGAAATCGCGGCACTTCTTCTCGGCCGAACGCAGCGAGGCGAGCTTCGAGAAGATCACGGTCCAGGTGTAGATGGAAAGCAACAGCAGGGCCGCGAGGATGGTCTGACCGACCGGCCCCGACCGCAACAGGGTCGAGATGAACGGATGCTCCACGCCGCTCCCCTTCCACGAAACCCCACGTCACCCACGCACGTCCACTGGACGTCACCGGCCGGAACCCCGGACGGCGGCACCCTAGCACGGGCGCCAGGCGGGAACAAGGTCCGCCTCGGACGCAGACGGCCCCGAATGGGTCCGATACCCCGGACCCCGCCGCGAGTTCCCGTCACCCGGCCCGCCCGCGTCGAGCGTCCGGATCCGGCCGCTCCTACCAGGGAATCTCGGGGTGTCGCTCGCGCGTGTTCACGTAGCGCGCCGCCACGAACAGCCAGTCCGACAGTCGATTCAGGTAACGGAGGACGACGTCGCGGGCGCCGAGCGCGACGACCGCTCGCTCCGCACGGCGGCACACCGTGCGGGCGACGTGCAGAGAAGCCCCGGCCGGCCCGCCGCCGGGCAGGATGAAGCTCGTGAGGTCCGGCAGCTCCGCTTCCATCCCGTCGATCGAGTGCTCGAGCGCGACGACGTCCTCCTCCGTGGCCCGGCCGCGGAGCTCACGACCGTCCGCCGCGGTCGCGAGCTCCGCGCCGATGCCGAACAGCACGCGCTGGATCGCCTCGAGGCGCTCGCGCAACTGCGGCCACGAATGAACGTGCGAGTGCGCGAGCCCGAGGACGGCGTTCAGCTCGTCGACGTCTCCGTACGCCGCGACCCGCGGCTCCGCCTTGGACACGCGGGCGCCGCCGATCAGCGACGTCTCCCCCCCGTCCCCGGCCTTCGTGTAGATCTTCAAGCAATCCTCCGCTCTCCGCGGGCGACCGGAACTCCGGGTCGCGGTCCGCAGTCCACTCGTGTATGTCCGCTCGCCGCCGGTCCGGTCAAGGCCTTCGGATGACGGGTCGGTCGGACACGGGTATCCTGGCGCGGAAACGTCGCCGCGGAGCGGAAGCCATGAACACCGGACCCGTCGTCCTCCAAGGTCACTCGATCTCCCCCGGGAACGCGCTCGGGCGGGCCGAGATCCGGCTCGAGGACCCCTCCATCGTCCCCGTGTACGCGCTCGCGAACGATCAAGACGTGGAGCGCGAGCTCGAGAAGCTCGGCGAGGCCCTCGCGGCCGCGGACGAAGAGCTCGCCTCGGATGTCGAATGGGCGAAGACTCACCTCCCCGAGACCGAGGCCGAGATCTTCGTGGCGCAGCGTGCGATCCTGAAGGACCCGACGCTCCTCGACTGGGTTCGGGATCGGATTCGAACCGAGAAGATCAACGCCGCAGCCGCGGTCCGGCACCGCTTCGACGACTTCCGCGCGGTCCTCCAGGGCTCCGCGAGCGAGCTCGTCCGCAACCGCGCCGCGGACGTCTCCGACGCGGAGCGCGTGATCCTGAGCCACCTGCTCGGCCTGCCCCGACGCACCGGTCTGCCGGACGCGTCCGAGCCGGAAGGACCTTCCGTCGTCCTGGTGACGAACGACCCGCCGCCGAGCCTGCTCGCCCGTCTCGATCCCGGCCGGGTGGCGGGCATCCTGTGCGAGCGCGGCGCGGGCATGGGCCACGTAGCCGTGCTGGCCCGCGCCCTCGAGCTGCCGGCGCTCGTCCAGGTCGAGGGATTGCTGGCCCAGGTGCGCGACGGAGACCTGATCGCGATCGACGCGGACAACGGCGTCGCCACGATCCATCCGGAGGACACCGAGATCGCGCGCGTGCGTGCCGCGGTCCGCCAGCGCAGCATCCTCCGGTCCGTCCCGTCCGATCCCCGGGCGCAGCGCGTGACGAAGGACGGCGTCCGCATCCAGTTGCTCGGCAACGCGACCGGCCCGCGCGACGTCGACGCGGCGGCTCAGGTCGCGGCGGACGGCATCGGGCTGTTCCGCACCGAAGTGCAGTACCTCGCGTCGCCGCGGCTGCCGAACGAAGCGGATCTCGTGCGCGTGTACTCGAGCGCCACCTGCTGCTTCCTCGACGTGCCGATCGACTTCCGTCTCCTCGACCTGGGCAGCGACAAGCATCTGCCGGGGGCACGCCTGCCCTCGGAACCGAATCCCGCACTGGGCCTCCGCTCGCTGCGACTCCTGTTCGAGAATCCGCGCATTCTCCACACCCAGGTGCGCGCCGTCCTCCAGGCTGCCGCCGACGGTCCCGCCCGCCTCCTCCTGCCGATGGTCTCCGATCCGTCGGACGTGCGGCGCGTGCGGGAGGTCGTGCAGGACTGCCACGAGGAGCTGCGGCGCGAGGGACTCCGGCACGACCCCGATCTGTCCGTCGGGGCCATGATCGAACACCCGGCCGGCGTGTGGATGGCGCCGGAGATCCTGCGGGAAGCGGACTTCGTCTCGGTCGGCACGAACGACCTCACGATGTACATCCTGTCGGCGGATCGCGAGGCCTCCCACCTCGCGGGCTGGTACGACCCGTTCCACCCCGCCGTCCTCCGGGCGCTCCACCGGATCGCCCAGGCCGGGGTCGAGGCCGGCAAGAACGTCTCCATCTGCGGCGAGATCGCCGCCGACCCCACGATGACCGGCCTCCTGATCGGACTCGGCTACACGCGCCTGTCGATGCAGCCGCAGTGGATCGTCCCCGTGGGGAGCCGCCTGGGACAGATCGACACGCGGGAATGGAAGGCCCGGGTCGAGGAGCTCCTCCAGGTGGACTCCGGCCCGGAGATCCGGCGTCGGGTCCGCGAGGCGGAGCGGGCCGGCGAGCCCACCTAGCCCGGAGGCTCGGGGGTGGCTGGCCCGCGGGTCGGCTGGTAGACTCCCGCGACGCTTTCCGGGAAGGGTGCATGAAGATCACGGAGTCCAGTCGAACGCGGCTCAAGAGGCTTCTCCGCGCGTTCCAGGGAGTCGAGCGCGCCCTCGTGCTCACCCACGACTACCCGGATCCGGATGCGATCGCCGCCGCCATGGCGCTGAAGCATCTCCTGCAGAAGCGGGTCAAGAAGCTGTCCGTGGACATCGGATACGGCGGCATCGTGGGACGGGCGGAGAACCGCACTCTGGTCAAGGCCGTGAAGGCGGACATCAAGCCGCTGACGGACCTCGACATCGCGAGCTACCAGCAATTCGCGCTCGTGGACACCCAGCCGCGCACGGGGAACAACTCCCTGCCCGCCGGCAAGCGTCCGCTGGCGGTGCTCGATCACCATCCGCTTCGTCGGGAGACACGCCCGGTGAAGTTCCACGACGTGCGGACCCGGTTCGGGGCCACGGCGACGATGATGTACGAGTACCTGAAGGCCGCGCGCGCGAAGCCGGACGCCGATCTCGCCACCGCGCTCTTCTACGGCATCCGCACGGAGACGCAGGCGCTCACCCGCGAGGCGTCGAAGGCGGACCGCGAGGCGTACCTGGCCCTGATGCCGATGGTCGACTTCCGCCGCATCTACGAGATCGAGAACGCGGGCGTCCCGCGGGAGTACTTCGGGCAGATGGGGTACGCCCTCTCCCGCACGACCCTGTTCGGCGACGTGACGTTCACCCGGCTCGGTGAGGTCTCGAATCCGGATTTCTGCGCCGAGTTCTGCGACATGATCCTGCGGCTGGAGTCGACCCGGTGGGCGCTCTGCGTGGGCCACCGCGAGGGCATCTGCTATCTCTCGCTGCGTACGCGCGACCGCTCCGGCCACGCCGGCCGCAAGATCATGAAGATCGTCGGCAAGGAAGGCAAAGCCGGTGGCCACGGCATGATGGCCGGCGGGATCGCGTTCATCGACCGCTTCGAACCGGCGACCGAGGAATCCGCATCCCAGGAACTGTGCCGGCGTTTCCTCGAGGTCACCGAGACCGCGGGGCGCGAGGGAGAGCCGCTCGTCGCGAAGCCGATCCGCAGCAAGCCCATGGAGATTCCCGAGAAGGTCGCCGCCGACTGACGGGGCCGTGTCGCCCATCACCCCGACCGAACGGAAACGGAAGAGAATGACCACCGAGACCCGGAGTCCCGAGATCCAGCGCGAGAAGGTGGACCGCGTCGTCGTGCGCTTCGCCGGTGACTCCGGCGACGGCATGCAGGTGACGGGGAACCAGTTCACGAACACGGCGGCGATCCTGGGGAACGACGTGAGCACGTTCCCCGACTTTCCGGCCGAGATCCGCGCCCCCGCCGGCTCGCTGCCGGGTGTCTCGGGTTTCCAGATCAACTTCGCGAGCCACGACGTGGACACGCCCGGCGACGAGCCCGACGCGCTCGTGGCCATGAACCCCGCCGCGCTCCGCGTGAACCTGCGGGACCTGCCGCTGAACGGTCTCCTGATCGTGAACTCCGACAACTTCGCGGACAAGAATCTCAAGCTTGCGGGCTACGACTCGAATCCGCTGGAGGACGGCTCGCTCGAGGGCTACCGGCTCGTCTCGGTCCCCCTCACCACGCTCACGCGCAAGGCGCTCGAGAGCCTCGACCTGCCGCGCAAGCAGGTCGATCGCTGCAAGAACTTCTTCGCGCTCGGGATCATGTACTACCTGTACAACCGACCGACCGAGCCGACGGAGGCCTGGCTCGAGCGGTACTTCGGCAAGCGTCCGGACGTGGTCCAGGCGAACGTCACGGCGCTGAAGGGCGGCGTCGCGTACGCGGAAGCCACGCGTCTGTTCCAGACGACGTACGAGGTCGCTCCCGCGACGTTCCCGCCGGGGCGCTACCGCAACCTGAACGGCAACGCCGCGCTCGCGCTCGGCTTCGTGGCCGCGAGCGATCGCGCGGGGATCCCGCTGTTCCTCGCCGGCTACCCGATCACGCCGGCCAGCGACGTCCTGCACCAGATCTCGCGCTACAAGCGATTCGGCGTCGTCACGTTCCAGGCGGAAGACGAGATCTCCGCCGTGTGCGTCGCGATCGGCGCGGCCTACGCCGGCAAGATCGCGATCACCACCACCAGCGGGCCCGGCATGGCGCTGAAGACCGAGGCGCTCGGCCTCGCGGTGGCGGCGGAGATTCCGCTGGTCGCGGTGGACATCCAGCGCGGCGGTCCCTCCACGGGCCTGCCCACGAAGACCGAGCAGGCGGACCTGTTCCAGGCGCTCTACGGTCGCAACAGCGAGGCGCCGATCCCGGTGGTCTCCGCGTCGTCGCCCGGCGACTGCTTCTGGGTCGCGATGGAGGCGGTGCGCCTCGCGCTCACGTACATGACGCCGGTGATCCTCCTGTCGGACGGCTACCTCGCGAACGGCGCGGAGCCGTGGGCGCTCCCGTCGGTGGACGATCTGCCGAGGATCCCCGTGAAGTATCGCACCGATCCGGAGGGCTTCCTCCCCTACGATCGCGATCCGCGCACGCTGGCCCGGCCGTGGGCCGTGCCCGGCACTCCGGGGCTCGAGCATCGCATCGGCGGGCTCGAGAAGCAGGACCGGACCGGCCACGTGAACTACGACGGAGCGAACCACGAGCGGATGAGCGAGCTCCGGGCCGAGCGCGTGGCGAACATCGCGAACGACATCCCGGAGGCCGCGGTCGACGGACCGGAGCGCGGCAAGGTGCTCATCGTGGGCTGGGGCAGCACCTACGGCGCGATCCGCAGCGCGCTGCGCACGGTACGCGCGCGCGGCTCGCAGGTCGCCTGGGTGCACCTGCGCCACCTG
>JAGQIB010000190.1:1050-6575 GCA_020431545.1 Gemmatimonadota bacterium | reverse complement strand
TCCTGATCTCCGAGGCCGTGCGCGGCGAGGGCGCGATCCTGCGCAACCTCGACGGCGAGGACATCATGACCGGCGTGCACGAACTCGGCTCGCTCGCGCCGCGCGACATCGTGGCCCGCGAGATCGACCGGCAGATGAAGCGTCGCGGCGACCGCTACGTCCACCTCGACACGACCGCGATCGGCGCGCGCGAGTTCGAGGAGCGATTCCCCGCGATCTCGGAACGTCTGCACGAGTTCGGGATCCGTCCCGGCGTGGACCCGATCCCGGTGGTTCCGGCGGCGCATTACATGTGCGGGGGAGTGGCGGTCGACCTGCACGGGCGCACCGAGATCGAGGGGCTGTTCGCGACGGGCGAGGTCGCCTGCACGGGTCTCCACGGGGCGAACCGCCTGGCTTCGAACTCGTTGCTGGAGGCGCTGGTCTTCGCGGACCGCGCGTCGCGCGTGCCCGGCCCGACCGACGTCGCGCCGACGCCCCCGCTGCCCGCCGGGCCGGGGGACGGCGGCCCCCCGCCGGACGAGGGCGTGATCCTGGAGCACGACTGGGACGCGGTCCGGCGCCTCATGTGGGACTACGTCGGCCTCGTGCGGACCCGGGAACGCCTGCAGCAGGCCCGGACCCGCCTGGACGGGATCCAGAAGTGGGCGGAGGACCTCTATCGACGTTGCCCGCCGAACGCGGATCTGGCCGAGCTCCGGAACATCGCGCTGGTGGGGTTGCTGCTCGCATCGGCGGCCTCCGAGCGACGGGAAAGCCGTGGGCTTCATTATCTGGCTGGCCAGACCGCCACGGACCCGGTTCCGCGCGAGAGCTGGGCCGTCTGGCGGCCGGGGGAGCTTCCGCACGTGGAACTGCGGCCGCTTCCGGCCGCGAGCGTCGCCACGGGGGGGCGGACCGACCCCGAGGACGGTTCGCGGGACGCCTCGACTTGATTCCCGGGCGATTTCGGACGATAACTGGAACGGTTCGCGTTCCTGGCGGTTTCCGGACAAACCGGAGGTCGATGTGCTGACTTTGCCCGAGGAAGAGCAACGCCTGCTCGCGATCGTGCGCCGGGATCCGCGCTACGCGATCCAGGCGTACGACTTCGTGCGGGACTCCGTGACGTATGCGTGCCACGTCGTGTACGCGACGGGAACGCACGTACGGGGCCAGGAATTGCTCGAAGCGATCCGTCGCCTCGCGCTGGAACGATACGGCGCGCTCACGCGTGACGTATTCGAGTCGTGGGGAGTGACGCGAACGGAGGACTTCGGAGAGATCGTGTTCCGGCTCGTGGAGGAAGGCATCCTCGCGAAGACGGAAGACGACTCGATGGACGATTTCCGCGACGGGTTCCGGTTCGAAGAGGCGTTCCGGAACGCAGACTACTGGCAGGAGCTCATCGGCGAGTCGGCGTAGGCCGGTTCGCGAGAACTTCCTTCAATCCCGACGGGGATGCATCGCTTGCGGAAGGCCTTCGATCCTCTCGTTCTGCACACGCTCGACGCCGTGCTGCGCAACCGCGCCCGCGGGCGGACCCTGAGCTTCGGGGAGTCGCTCGACGGAACCCGCGACATCCTCATCGTGGCCGCGCGGCACCTCACGGACTTGCTGGGGATCGTTCCCGCGGCGGCCGCGCTGCGCCAGCGCTTCCGGCTCGCCCGGGTGCACGTGCTCGCGTCGACGTCCTGCGCCGCGGCGCTCGAGGGACGCTCCGAGATCTTCTCGGTGGTTCCGCTGCCGGACGATCGCACGCCGCTGCTCACGCGCGAGTTCTTCGAGCTCGTTCGCGACCTGCGACGTCTCCCGTTCGATCTGGCGGTTTGCACCGACGACGGCAGCGATCGCCGCGGTCGCTTGCTGGCCGCCCTGGCGGGAGCCCGCCTCCGCGTCGGCGTGCATCCGGGCGGGCAGGATCCGGCGCTGAATCTCGTCGTCTCGATGGCGGGCGGGGAGGGGTATCGCCCGGTCCAGAGTCTGGAGTTCCTCTCGTTCCTCGGGATGGCGCGCGACCGGCTGTCTCCCGGCTGGGACGTGCCGCCCACGGATCGCCAGTACGCGAAGCGCCTGCTCGATCTGCGCCGCCGTGGCCGGGAGGGCTGGCTGCTCGGGGTCGACCCGGGAGCCGGCCTCGGAAACTCCCATCCGCATCCGGAGAAGCTCGCCTGGATCGTGAACCGTCTGGTGGCGAATCGGGGGGCTCTCCCGATCATCTTGACGGAGACGCCGGAAGACCCTGGGGTGGCTCAGTTCAAGTCTTACTTGAACTCGCCGCCGCTCGAGGTCGCGAGCCGCGGCTTCCGCGACGTGCTCGCGTTCGGGACATGCTGTGACGTGGTCCTAGGCGGAAACACCTCTTTCCTGCACTTCGCCGTCGCCCTGGATCTGCCCGCGGTCGGGCTCCTCGGCCGCGACGAGGATCCGCGCTGGGTTCCCACGGAGACCGCCCGGCGCAAGCTCCTGCGCTGGCAGGCGGGAGACCGGGTCTCCGAGCGCGACGTGCTGGACGTCGTCGACTCCGTCCGTCGGTCGCGTGTCGTCGAGATGCCGCTGCTGATCGAGCCCGTCGTCGAGGCCGAGGATCCGGCTTCTTCCGGGGCGGACGCCGACGAGGTCGGTGCGTCCGAGCGGAGCGCCCGGAGGGCCTGAGCCCCCGCGCTTTCCCGTCGGGGGCCTTTCCGGTACCCTGCCGGGCCATGTTCTCACCCGTGAAGGTCCGCCTGTTCCGGCGGGTGTTCCGTCACCGCGGCCTGCTGCTCGCCGCGCTCGGGCTCACCCTGCTGTTCTCGCTCGTCTCCGGAGTGTCCCTCGGGATCATCCTCCCGTTCGTGGACCTGCTGTTCCAGGGCAAGTCCGCGATCGTGGCGCCGCCCGCGGGCGCCGGGATGCTGGACCAGCTGCGCTACGGGCTCGAGGTCCGGGCCGCCGACTGGTTCTTCGCGGGCGACCCGCGCGAAGCACTGGCCCGGGTCTGCCTCGCCCTCGTGGCCGCGTTCGCGCTGAAGGGACTCCTCGGCTTCCTGGTGGAGGTCACCACGGTCCTGCTCGAGGAGCGCGTCCTCAAGGACCTGCGCGACGACCTATTCGAGCACCTGCAGTCTCTCTCCATGATCTGGTTCTCCGGCCGGCGCTCCGGCGAGCTGTTGTCGCGCGCCACGAACGACGTCCAGGTCGTGCGCAAGGCCGTGTCCTCGATGTACCGGAGCCTTCCGCGCGACCTGCTCCTCGCGATGGTGTATCTCGGCATCGTGTTCGTCGCGAGCTGGCGCCTCGCGCTCGTCTGCTTCGTGGTGGCGCCGGTGTTCGGGGTGACGATCCGCCTGATCGGCAAGCGCATCCGTCGCCAGTCGGGGCGCGCCCAGGCGCACCACGGCGATCTGACGTCCGTGTTCCAGGAAGCGATCGGCGGCATCCGCGTGGTGAAGGCGTTTGGCGGCGAGCGCTTCAAGATCGAGAAGTTCCGTCGATCCACGGAGCAGTACCTCCGGTCCATCGTGCGGATGCGCCGGACGTCGGCGACCGCGGCCCCGGTGGCGGAGCTGCTGGGCGCGGTCGGCGCCGCGGTGGTGCTCTGGGTCGGCGGCAACGAGGTGCTGTCCGGCGCGGGGCTCACGGCGCCCTGGTTCGTGATCTTCCTCGCGGCGCTCGTCTCCCTGATGCAACCGCTCCGCTCCATCAGCCAGATCAACACGCACCTCGAGGAGGGCGACGCGGCGGCCGCTCGCATCTTCGAGGTGCTGGACACCGTGCCCGGAGTCCCCGCGCCCGCGAATCCGGTCGCGATCGCTCCACTCGCGAACTCACTGCGATTCGAGAACGTCTCGTTCCACTACGACGAGGAATCGCCCGTGCTGCACGAAATGGAGTTCGAGGTGGGGCGGGGGGAGATCGTCGCGCTCGTCGGCGCGAGCGGCGCCGGCAAGTCCACGCTCGTGGACCTGATCCCGCGATTCCACGACCCGGTGTCGGGGCGCGTGACCTGGGACGGCATCGACCTGCGCAACGCGAGCCTGAAGGACCTGCGCGGCCACCTCGGGATCGTGACCCAGGAGACGATCCTCTTCCACGACACGATCGCCGCGAACATCGCGTTCGCGGACCCCGCGCCCGACGAAGCACGAATGATCGCAGCCGCGAAGGCCGCGAACGCGCACGAGTTCATCGCCGCGACGCCGGAAGGGTACGGCACGCGCATCGGGGATCGCGGCGTCCGCCTCTCGGGGGGCGAGCGCCAGCGCATCGCGATCGCGCGTGCGATCTACCGCGAGCCGACGTTGCTGATCCTCGACGAGGCCACTTCCTCGCTCGACAGCGAATCGGAGGCGAAGGTCCAGGACGCGATCGATCGACTGATGAAGGGCCGCACCGCCGTCGTGATCGCGCACCGACTGTCCACCGTGCGCCACGCGGACAAGATCGTGGTACTCGAGCGCGGCCGGATCGTGGAGGAGGGGCGGCACGACGAGCTACTCGCGGCGGGGGGGCGCTACGCGACGTTCTGTCGTCGCCAGTTCGGCGAGACCGCGAGCGCGGGCCGGACGTGAGCGAGGCACCGGACGCCGTTCTGGTCTGCCGCCTCTCGGCGATCGGCGACCTCGTGTTGACGTTGCCGGTGGTGTCGGCGCTGCGCCGGACGTTTCCGGCCGCGCGCCTCGAGTATCTCTCACGCGAACCGTTCGGGCGCATCCTCCGCGACGTGTCGGCGATCGACGCGCTGCACCTGTGGCCGGGGCCCGGCCATCCGCCGCCCGCCGCCGTGACCGCACGGGAGTGGGATGTGGTCGTGGACCTTTCCGCGTCCGGGCGCAGCCGACGCCTGCTCGCCGCGGTGAAGCGTCGGCGACTGCTGCGCGCGCGGAAGCAGCCGCTCGCGCGGTTCGGGTTCGTGCGTCTGCGCGCGCTCGGATTCCGCGGAGCGGGTATCCGACGCGCGGTGGACCGACAGCTCGAGACGATCGCTCCGCTCGGGATCGAGGTCGGTCCGGAGTCCCGCCGTCCCCGCTTCGACGTTCCGGAACCGCCGCCCGAGGGGCCGCTGCTGATCGCGCCGGGAGCCGGTCGTCCCACGAAGTGCTGGCCGGCGGAGAGGTTCCGCGACATTGCCCGGCGGGCGGTGGAGCGCGGCCGCGCCGTGCGCGTGCTCGGCTCCGCGCGCGAGCGGGAGCTGGCGGATGAGGTGGCGCAAGGTCTTCCGCCGGACCGCGTGCGCGTGGCCATCGCCGAGGATCCGGCGGCGTTGCCGGGCCTCGTCGCCGGCTGCCCGGTGGCGCTCGGCAACGACTCGGCGATCACGCACGTGGCGGAGGCCTGCGGTGCGGCGGCGGTCGTGCTGTTCGGACCGACGCATCCGGCGTTCGGGTTCGGGCCGCTCGATCCGCGCTCCACCGTGCTCTCGGTGGAACTGGACTGCCGTCCCTGCGACCTGCACGGTCCGCCCGCGTGTCCGCGCGGCCATCACCGCTGCCTGCGCGACCTCTCCGTGGACGACGTGTGGGATGCCGTCGCGGCGCGCCTCGGGAGGGCGGGATGATCAAGAACCT
>JAGQIB010000190.1:0-928 GCA_020431545.1 Gemmatimonadota bacterium | reverse complement strand
CAGCTCGGGGACATGATCCTCGCGACACCGTTCTTCCGCGCGGTGCGGGCGCGGGCGCCGCACGCGCGCCTCGACGTGGTGACGGCGCCGATGAACCACGCGCCGCTCCTGCACAGCGAACGCATCACCGAGGCGATCCCCTACGACAAGAAGCACCTGCTCCGGAACCCCGCCGCGGCGCGACGTTTCCTGGAACGGCTGCGCGACGCGCACTACGACCTCGCCCTCGTGTCGAGCACCGTGGCGTTCTCGTACACGAGTGTGTGGCTCGCCGCGATCTCGGGCGCGCGGCGGCGGGCGGCCCGCCCCGGTCCCGGCGGCGCCGGCGCGAGCACGGTGCGCGACGCCTTCCACTGGGCGCTGCCGGTACCGATCCCGGAACGTCACCAGTCGGCGGTGAACCTCGATCTCGCCACGCCGTTCGGCGCGTCGGACGACGACTGGACGCCCGAGATCTTCCTCACGTCGGAAGAGCGGAAGCGCGGCGCGGACGCGCTGGAGCGCGCGATCGGGAACCGCACGGACGGACTGCGCATCCTCTTGCACCCGGGCGCGGGCAAGCGACCGAACCGCTGGCCGGCCGAGCGGTTCGGTGAGCTCGCGGCCGCGCTGCGCGCGGAGGGACATCGCGTGGCGGTGGCCACGGGTCCGAGCGAGATCGAGCTGTTCGAAGGCGTCGACCGCGGAGCGGAGGTCGACCTGCCGCGCCTGGAGCCGCTGCCGGTGCGCGCGCTGGCCGGCGCGTTCGCGGCGGCGGACGTCGCGCTCGTGAACGACACCGGTGTCCTCCATCTGGCGTCCGCCGTCGGAACGCCGACGCTCGCGTGGTTCGGCCCCACGGATCCGCGGCAGTGGTGCCCGGCCGCGCCGAGGACCGGCTACTTCCTCGCGCCGGGCGGCGAGCTTGCAGCGCTGGCGGTTGCCGACG
>JAGQIB010000189.1 GCA_020431545.1 Gemmatimonadota bacterium | reverse complement strand
TCGAACGGGGCGAAGTCCGTCCAGGTCAGCGGGAAGTAGGCCGTCTCATTGCCGAGCGTCGTCTGGGACTGGAAATCCATCGTCAGTTCCGGAACGAACCCCGCGTCCGCGTTCACGAGCGTGAGCGCGAGATCGAAGATCGGTTCGGCGGTGTCGGGTAGGAACAGGGTCGCCGTCAGCGGGGCGCTCGGGAGAGGTGGCGTGAACGTCGCCTCTTCGTGGATCTCGAAATCGATGCCGACCGAGCCCTCCCCGCGCAGGCGAATGGCGTAGCAGGCGTAGATCCCGGGATCGTCGAAGTCGAAGCGGATGGTCACGATGTTCTCGACGTCGACTCCGCCGAACGCCGCGAGAGGGAACTCGGTGGGCCCTCCGATCGGCCGGGGCGCGGTGAACGACGCGGAGCTCTGATTCTCGTCCACGAGAACCGCGGTCACCTGCGCCGCCGACGGATACGTGAACGCGGCCTCGAGGCGATCGACGGTGCCGCCGACCGTGAGATTCGCGGAGTAGCCGAGCTCGTACACGAGCGAGGCGTGCCCCGTCGGGGGTACGTTGACGATCGCCGCGCTGTCGAAACCGGGACCGACCGTGTTCAGGATCGCGGTGGTGGACTGGTCGGAACCGGTCGGTCCCACCGCGCACACGATCTCTCGTGTCGTCGCGGCGAGGTGACCGCCGATCCACGCGGGCGGCACGAACTGGACTTCGGACGTGTCGCCCGGGCCGTTCTGCGCGACGTCGAACGGCAGGACCTCGAAGTCGTCGATCGGGAGGTTCGTGGCCGCCGCCGGCGGGGCCGGCGTGAGTGCGAGCAGCGTCAAGGCGGCGAGGGGCGTGATCCGCGACATCTCGAGCTCCGGGTCGAGTGGAAGGGGAGCCCCTCGGACCGACGATGCCGAAGAGCACGCTGCCCCCAGAAACGCAGGAGACTCGAACGGCCGGGCAGGTTCGGGAGACGGTAGTGCGGGGCCGGTCGATTTTCCGCGTTTCGGTGGACTCCCCCCTTGCGGCTTCGGGCCGTTAATCGTAGATTGCCGATGAACGATTTAGGGGGCTACGGATGAAGAGCGCGGCAGGAGCAGGTACTCCGGCGGAGCGATCACCCGGCGGGGCCGGGGCCCGGGACCGGGACGAGGAGCTCGCCACCCTTGCGAAGGCACTCGGCCATCCGACCCGGGTCGCGATCCTGCGGTTCCTGTACCGCCGGGGAAGCTGTGTCTGCGGCACCATCGTGGATCAGCTTCCCTTCGCCCAGGCGACGGTCTCCCAGCACCTCAAGGTGCTCAAGGACGCGGGGCTGCTGCAGGGCGAGATCGACGGTCCCCGTGTGTGCTACTGCCCCGATCCGGAGGTCCTCGCGCGGGCGAGGGACTTGATCGAGGCACTTCCGAGGGAAGGAACGAACCGATGACGAACTCGAACCGGACACGGGAAGTGGTGCGCGAACGCTACGGAGAGATGGCCCGAGCGGGCACGAGCTGCTGCGGACGGGGATCGGGAATCCAGCGCTCGCTCGCGCAGCTCGGCTACTCGGAAGAGCAGCAGGCCGCGGTGCCCGAGGGCGCGAATCTCGGTCTCGGTTGCGGCAATCCGCTCGGTCACGCCGGGGTGAAGCGGGGCGACACCGTGCTCGATCTCGGCTCCGGCGCCGGCATCGACGCGTTCCTCGCCTCGCGGGAGGTCGGAGACAGCGGTCGCGTGATCGGGGTCGACATGACTCCGGCCATGATCGAGCGCGCGCGTGCGAACGCCGAGCGCGAGGGGATCGGGAACACGGAGTTCCGGCTCGGTGAGATCGAGCACCTTCCCGTGGCCGACTCGAGTGTCGACGTGATCATCTCGAACTGCGTCATCAATCTCTCGCCCGACAAGGCGCAGGTCTTCGCCGAGGCGCACCGCGTACTCAAGCCGGGCGGTCGAATCCTCGTGAGCGACCTCGTGTGGCTCGCGCCGCCGCCCGCGAGTGTCCGCGACTCGGAGGAGGCGCTCGTGGGGTGTCTCGCCGGAGCGTCGCTTCGAGACGAGTACCTGGGTCTGATCCGCGACGCGGGATTCGAGGCGGTGGAGGTCGTGGAGCAGGGCAGCTACGGAGCGAACTCTTCCTGCTGCGGCGGCAAGGAGCCGGATCAGGTCGCTTCGGTGCGAGTGCGCGCGACGAAGCGGTGAGATCCCGCTCCGGGGGTGCGGGTGCTGCTACCGGGTCGCGGCCTGCAGGGCCGCGTCGACCGAGTCGAAGGTGGGGATGATCGGTAGCAGCCCCGACACCTTCATGGCCGCGACGGATCGCGAACTGGAACCGGCCAGCATCATCGAACGTTCGGCGTCGCGCGCCGCGGTGAACACTGCGGCCACCACACCGATGCCGCCGCTGGTCAGGTGCGTGACCTCGCTCAGATCCAGGATCACGGTCTTGATGTCGTCCGCGAGGTCCGCGCGCACGTCCTCCAGGAACTCGTACTCCCGGGTCCCGCTCCCGAAGATCCCCGCGATGCGAAAGATCCGCACGCCCTCCGGACTCGGTTCGATCGTCCGGACCGCGAAGTGGTCCGGACCGCTGCGGCCTTTCGAGTTCGTCATCGGTTCCTCCGGCGAGAAGGCACTGGACCGACGGGACGGTAGCAAGGGCGACGAAGCGAGTCAAACCGCGGCGAAGGCGGATCCGCCCGGGAGATCGCCGGGGTCCGGGGTCCCGGAATGGCCGTCGGGTCGCCGCACCCCGGGTGGGTGCGATAGGATCAGGCCATGACTTGCCCCGAACCCCGCACCTTCCTGCTCGGCATCCTCGCCGTGAGCGTCGCGTTCTGGCCGGCCACCCGGACCGGCGCGGCGTCGGCGCCGGGGCTCGAACGTCTCCTCGTGGAGGCGGAGGGGGCCGATCGGATCCCGCTCCTGCTCCAGCTGGCGGAACGGTCCGCGGGCGAACCGACGCGCGTCCTCGAACTCACGGACGAAGCGATTGCCCTCCTGGGAACGTCGCGCTCGGATTCTCTCGAGGTCGTGGCGCGTGGACTGCGCAGCGACGCGTTCATGAATCGAAGCGAGTCCGAGGACGCCTTCGCCGAGGCACGCCGCGCGGAAACGATCGCACGCGACTCCGGTCGCGACGACCTGCTGGGTGAGGCGCTGTTTCGCGTCGCTTTCGTGCAGTGGCGAACGGGTGAGCACTCCGAGGCGCTGGCCACCGCCGAGACGTCGCGCCGCCTCCAGGAGCCAGCAGGTCCCTCCCGTGGGTTGTTCCGCACGCTGTCTCTGCTCGGGGCGATCCACTGGTCGCGGAGTGCGCTCGACCGGGCGCTCGAGTTCGACCTCGCCGCGCGCGAGATGGTCGAAGGGCTCGGCGACGAACAGGCGGTCGCACGCTGCGACAACAACATCGGGTTGATCTACTGGGATCTGGGGCGGAACGAGGAGGCGTTCCGGTATCTGAGTCGCGCGCTCGAAGTGTGCGAACGCAGTGAGGACCGCCTGAACCTGAAGAACATCCTGAACAATGTCGGTCTCGTGCTCATCGAGCTGGACCGACCGGGCGAGGGCGCGTCCTACCTCGATCGGGCGTATCGCCACTGTGTCGAGACGGACGACCTCTACGGTCAGGGAAAGGCGCTCAGCAACCTCGGCTTTGCCCAGGAGAAGCTCGGGGACTCGGCGCAGGCACTGGAACTCCACGAGCGGGCGCTCGCGGTGCGTCGGCAGATCGACGACAAGGAGGGCATCGTGCGCTCCAGCGACGCGCTCGCGGAAGTCCACCTGGCCCGCGGCGATGCCGCCGCCGCTCTGGCGTTGCTGGAACCGGCACTCGTCCTGGCGACCGCGATCGAAGCCCGGCGGGATCAGGCGGACCTGCTCGACACCCTGGCCGAGGCACGTGCGGCCACGGGGAACGCGGTCGGCGCCCTGGAAGCCTACCGGCAGGCCCGTGCGATCGAGGAGGACCTGGACAGCGACGCGACGCGTCAGAGGATCGCGGATCTCGAGAAGCAGCTTCGTGCCGCGGACCAGGCTCGGGAGGTCGCCGCCCTCC
>JAGQIB010000188.1:1398-3377 GCA_020431545.1 Gemmatimonadota bacterium | reverse complement strand
CCGAGGACGCGTCGGCAGACCTCCACGGAGAGGATGATCCCGAGGACGGAGACGAGTGCGTCGAGCTCCGTCTCGGCGCCCGCGCGGTAGTTCAGGTTCTCGAACTCACGGATCCAGTACAGCACCGTGGCGCCGGCGGCGACCGCCAGGAGCACGTCCGAGAGCACGGGATTCCGCGGCGACCGACGTTCCATCCGGCCGTCCACCGCGAGGACCGCGGCCGCGATCGCCAGGGTGCCGGCGGCGAGAGGCCAGAGCGCGAAGATCGCGCCGCGATCGCCGGCGCTCCAGGAAGCGCCGGCGGCCATCAGCGAGGCGTGGAACTCGGCGACGTCGGCGTGGAAGAACCGCGCCGACACGACGCACGAGATCGTCGCGCCGAGAAGGAGGGCCAGGGGGATCCGCGATCCCCGCCGGCCCGCCGGGTACAGCAGGAACACGAGCACGTAGGTGATGAGGACGTACACGCCGCGGTGGTACTGCGTCGCGAGCGACGCGAGCCCCGCCGTGTAGAGATAGAACAGCACCATCGCGCCGCACAGGGCCGCCACGATCCAGCCCCAGGCGCCGGTCGGTTGCCGTCCGGTCTTGGAGTCCTTCTCGAGGAGCTTCTCGACGGTGTCGCGTTCTTCTCCCTGCAGCTCGTCGAGAGGCTCGGCGTCGCCGCCGCTCATCACCCGGCTCCGCTAGTTCTTCTGCGCGTCGGTGAGGGTCAGCCCGTGCTCGGTCCAGAACTTCGCGGCGCCCGGGTGCACCGGCGTCACGATCCCGCTCAGCGCGCCGGCGATCGACATCGCCTTCGCCGTGCTCTTGACCTTCACCATGTAGGCGAGACCTTCCTTGGAGAAGATCTCCGCGAGGGACTGCTCCACGATCGGCGCCTTCACGTGCGCGCCGGCGACCCACAGGGCCGAGTCCTGGAACGACCGCGTTTCCTTGTCCACGCCGGAGTACGTGCCGGCCGGGATCACGATCGTGGTGTAGAACGGATACTGTTCGAAGAAGCCGGCCGCCTCCCCGGCGGCGACGAGGTCGAGCAGCACGATCGGGTTGCTGGCCGCGGCCTGGATCACCGAGGCCTGCGGGAAGCCCGCGAAGACCCAGAACGCGTCGATGAGACCGTCACCGAGCGCGTCGGCGGCCTTGCTGTAGCCGAGGAACTCGACGTTCATCTTGTCCCAGAGCCCGAGGGCGGTGAAGTAGCGCTGCGCGGCGCTCGCGGCGCCGGAGCCCGCGTCGCCCACGGCGACCCGCTTGCCTTCGAGATCCGCGACCTTCGTGATGCCCGACTTCTGCAGCGCCACGAGATGCGCCGGGGCGCCGTACAGGTACGCGAGCGGAAGCACGTTCTCGTACTTCTTGTCGTCGTTCGTGAGCTTGCCGTGGCGACCGAGGTAGGCGTCGCCCGAGTACACGATACCGAAGTCCGCGTCGCCGGAGTTCACGCGACGCAGGTTCTCGAGCGAGCCGGCCGAGGCGACGTTCGAGACCTCCACGTCCGGGATCGTCTTCGACAGCCGAATCGCCATCCCGTTGGAGAAGTACTGGAACGTGCCGCCCTCCGGTCCTCCGGAGAATGCCAGGCGGTCCTTCGCGAGTGCGGTGCCGGACACGGCCAGCAGAGCCGCGCCCAGGAACAGAGTGAGGCGGGCGAATCGAGCCATCAGACGGCCTCCCTTTCGCGTCAGGGACGGATGGGGCCGAAACGGGCGGGCGGAGCCCGCGCGTTCCCGGAGTGGCCCCAGTCGCGAGTAGGCCGGTTCGGCGCGTTGTTAAGGAATACGTAAGATCCGCGATGGGGCCGGGCGGGACGTGGGGAGCCGCCGAACCCGATACATTCGGGCCCCTGCCGACCCGGAGGAGCGGATTGCGCGGGGGACCGACCAGCGGCACAGTCGTGGATCCGACGCCGGAGCTGCTGCTCGTCCCGGCTTCGTTCCGTAGCAGTTGCGGCAGGCGGGGCCGGGTGCGGCGACGCC
>JAGQIB010000188.1:0-1292 GCA_020431545.1 Gemmatimonadota bacterium | reverse complement strand
CGCCGGTGGCGACGGCGAGCACTGGCAGATCCTGAGAAACGGCACGCACGTCATCGGGCTCTTTCAGGGGATGTTCGAGCGGAACATCCTCACGTTCAACCCGGGATGGGATCAGAACGCGCAACCGCTCACGAGCTTCCGCGACGTCCGCGATCTGCAGCGCGAGTTGAAGCGTCGCGGAATGAAGTTCGCACAGGAAGCGGACGAGAACGGGACGGGCCCCGCGAGCTTCGTGGTCGTCGATCCGGATGGGAACCCGGTGCTCGTGGATCAACACGTGCCGCGCTGAGCGGCCGGACGTCTGCCCGAGCTCGAGTCGGTTTCCGTTGACCGCGTCCCACCGATCCGGAACCCTCGGATCTCGCCCAAGCGAACTGCAATCTCATCCGAGGCCATCCACGTGCCGGATCCCCACTCACCCGAATCCATCCGTCCCTGGCCGCTCGTCGCGGGAATCGGGTATCTGATCATCATCGCCACCGGGATCTTCGCCGAGTTCATCGTCCGCGGCGGAATCATCGTGCGAGGCGACGCCGCCGAGACGGCGAGACTCCTCCTGGCCTCGGAGTCGCTCTACCGACTCGGCATCGCGGGTGAGCTCGTGATGCTGGTCTGCGACGTTCTCGTGGCCGTCGCGCTGTATGTCCTGTTCCGGGGCGTGAGCCGCAACCTCGCGCTGCTGGCGGCGGCGCTCCGCGTGACACACGCGGCCGTGGTCGCGGTGAACCTGATCCAGCTCTCCATTCCGTTGCGGATGCTGCGCGACTCCTCGCTCGTGACCGCGCTCGACGTCGCCCCGCGGGAAGCCCTGAGCCTGCTCGCGCTCGACACGCACGCGTACGGCTACGTGGTCGGCCTCGTGTTCTTCGGCGTGCAGTGTCTCGTGATGGGACGGCTCGTGTGGTGCTCCGGTTTTGCCCCGCGTGCCCTCGGCGCGCTGCTGGGAGTGGCCGGCGTCGGCTATCTCGTCGACAGCTTCGCCCGGACGTTGCTCGCGAGCTATCACTCGCACGAGGCGCTGTTCGGTGCCGTGGTGATCGGCCCGGCCGTCCTCGGCGAGGTCGCATTCTGCGTATGGCTCCTGGTCCGCGGTACCGCCCTCGCCACCCGGGCGCCGGCGGCCCCGCGGCCGGCATGAGCCTGCACCAGAACCGGGAGGTCGACATGCCCACCCCTCGCGACAGGTTCCGCGGTTGCCTCCTCGGCCTCGCGTGCGGCGACGCCGTCGGCACGCGCGTGGAGTTCCTCCCGCGCGGCGCGTTCGCGCCCATCACGGACATGAAGGGAGGCGG
>JAGQIB010000187.1 GCA_020431545.1 Gemmatimonadota bacterium | reverse complement strand
AGCTTGTCACGGATCTTCTGGCGCTCGGAGATCATCCGGTCGTAGACCGACTTCCGCACGTCCTCGACGTAGTTCACGCGCTTGAAGCGGAGATCCACGAGCTCGACCCCGAACTCCCGGGTCTTCTCCGAGGACTTCTGCAGGATCTCGGACACGATGGCGGCCTGGCCGACCTGGATCGGCGGCGGCGCATCGACCTCCTCCGCCGCGATCGTGCCCGCCATGAGGGCGAACTCCCGATTCGAGGAACGCACGACCTCGATCAGGTTCACGTTCGCGATCGCCTTGCGCGTCTCGCCGTCCAGGATGTCGTCGAGGCGAGTCTGCGCACCGCGCTCGTCGCGAACGCGCTGGAAGAACAGCAGCGGGTCCACTACCCGCCACCGCGCGAACGTGTCGACCCAGATGAAGCGCTTGTCGAGCGTGGGCATCTGGTTCGCGTCGCCGTCCCACGCGAGCCAGCGCTTCTCGAAGCGGTTGATCTTCTGGATGAACGGGATCCGGAGATGAAGGCCCGCATCGCTGATCGGGTCACCGACCGGCTTGCCGAACTGCGTGATGATGACCTGCTGTCCCTCGGGAACGACGAAGAGCACCGAGGAGGCGAGAACGAGAAGGAGAACCGCCAGGATCAGCAGAGGAAGCCGTTTCATCACTTGCCCTCCTTCTTGCCGAGCGAAGCGCCGAGGTCGAGAAGCGGGAGAACTCCCCGCACCGACTCGTCGACGATCACCGTCTTCCCGACCTGCGGGAGGACCTCGCCCATCGTCTCGAGATAGATTCGCCGGCGCGTGACGTCCGGGGCCTTGCGGTACTCGTCCCACACCGCGACGAATCGCGACGCCTCACCCTCGGCCCGGTTGACGCGATCGATCGCATAGCCCTGGGCGGATTCCACCAGAGCCTTCGCCTCGCCCTCCGCCTTGGGGATCTCGCGGTTGAGCTCGGCCTTCGCCTGATTGATGAGCGTCTCCCGCTCCTGCTCGGCCTGGTTCACCTCGTTGAACGACGGCTTCACCGGCTCGGGCGGATTCACGTCCTGCAACGCGATCAGCTGCACGTCGACGCCGAGCTCGTACTGGTTGCAGAGGTCCTGGAGCATCTGCACCGCTTCGTCCTCCGCCTCCTGTCGTCCCGCCGTGAGCACTTCGTCCACGGAGCGATCGCCGATCACGGTGCGCATCACCGCCTCGGTGACGTCCCGGAACGTCTCGCGCGACGCGCGGACCTTGAACAGATACGCCACCGGGTCCGAGATCTTGTACTGCACGATCCACTCCACGTCGGCGATGTTGAGATCGCCGGTGAGCATCAGCGCTTCGTTCGCGGTGCGGGCGTCGCGCGCGTACTGGCTGCGCTGGCCGGCCGCCACCGTGCGAAAGCCGAACTCCTCCTTGAGCTGCCGCTGGACCGGCACCTTCGTCACCCGTTCGATCCCGAACGGAAGGCGCACGTGAAGTCCGGGGTCGGTGGTGCGCACGAACTCCCCGAACCGCAGGACCACCCCCACCTCTTCCGGGTCGATCGTGTAGAAAGTCGTACGCAGCGCGACCAGCGCGAGGAGGATGATGATGATCGGGCCGATCGGGATCCGCGGCGTGGGGCGTTGCCGTCCTGATCGGAACACGTTCTTGAGAAACTCCTCGACGTTCTCACGGTCGGGGGAGCTCATCGGCCTCTCCTTGGCTCGGGGTTCAGCATCCCGGTTTCGGAGCCAGGATAACGGAATGGACGCGGGCGGCAAGCGAGGTCGGCGCGCACGGGTCGGAAAACGTCACTCGACGCCGGACCGGGGTGCGGATCGACCGTGGCGCCGCGCCGACGCACGATCGGCGCCCGGGGTCGCCCCCCGGACGCCGTCTCTCGCGCTCACGCGGCGGTGGGTACGTGCAGGCCTCGGTCAGTCCAGACGATCCTGGCTGGCCTTCCGGCGCTTCAGCTGCTCGATCTTCACGAGCTGCTTCTGGCGCTCGACCTGGTTCTTCGCGTACTCGTCCCAGTCCGGATCGCCGCAGGCGAGCGCTTTCTTGAACTCGCGTTCCGCGCGCTTGTAGTTCTCCAGGCCGCCGAGCTTCTCGTACGCCACCCCGACGACGCAGTAGCCGTGGGCGGGACAACCGGACTCGTCGAGACCCTGGCCGGTCTTCACGCGCTCGATCGCCTCCTGGTAGCGGCCCGTGTCGTTCAGCAGCTCTCCGAGCTTGTAGTAGTACGGCGCGCGGTTCGGGTTCGCCGCGAGCACCTGCTCCCAGGCGTCGATCGCGGCCGAGTAGTCCTTTGCTTCCTCGAGCGCGCGGGCCAGGCCGAGCCAGGACCGGTTGCGCACGTCCGGATCCACCGTGCCCGACGCGGTGGCGACGGCCCGGTAGTAGCGAGCCGCGGAATCCCACGACTCGGCCTTGTTGAACATGTACGCGAGTCGGTAGTTCGCCCAGTTGACCCAGGCGTCGTCCTTGCCGTTGGCCGGATCGGAGAGAATGTTCTCGTACACGGCGATGGCGTCGGCGAACAGCTTCTCCTTGTAGTACAGCTCGGCGATCTGCTCCTTGAGCGCCACGTTCGCCGGCGCGAGCTCGATCGCCTTGCGGTACGCCTCGATCGCCTCCGGGGTCTTCTTCGCGTAGACGTAGGCCTTCGCGAGATTCTCGTGCGACGACGCCGTGTCCGGGCAGAGATCGCGCGCCTTCTCGTATTCGGCGATCGCCCGGTCCGTGTCCTCCTGCTTGAGGAACGCGAAGGCGAGTCCTCCGTGGGCCTCGCAGTCCTGGGGCGCGACGCTCACGAAGCGCTCGTAGACCTTCACGGCCGTGTCGTAGTTCTCGGCCTCGATGTACGCGTAGCCGAGGCGCGGGTAGATCTCCCTGCTCTCCGGATCGAGCTCCATCGCGTTCCGGTACGCGGCGATCGCCTCCGTGAGGTTACCGCTCTCCCGCTGCTGATCGCCGAGGATCATCGCCTGCTCGAACGGCGTCGCGACGTGCGTCTCCCCGACCGCGCTGAGCTCCGGCCCGCCGGAGCCCGAGCCGCCGCACCCGCCGAGGGCCGCTGCGGCCAGCAGGAGGCCGGCGAACGCCCCGCGCTTCAATTCCGTGGTCATCGAATCTCATCCTCCGCGGTGGGGTCTGGGGGAACGAGCAAGCGCTCGTACTCGCCGCGTTTGAAGCAGTACCTTGCGGGAGGTCTCACGGGACTGTCAAGGCACGGGCCCGCGAGAACCGGATGCGCGCCCCCGACTCGAGCGGGGTCGAGCGTCGAGCCGAACCTAGTGTCCGTGACCGTCGTGACCTTCGTCCGGGGCTTTCACCCCGGAGTCGGCCGTCGTGTTCCCCTCCAGTAGCGCGTTCACGCGCTCGAGGTTCTGGGCCG
>JAGQIB010000186.1 GCA_020431545.1 Gemmatimonadota bacterium | reverse complement strand
CCGTGCTTGTCCCGCTTGAAGTCGATCCGGCGGTACGCGCGCTTGTGGCCGCCACCGCGGTGCCACGACGTGACGTGCCCGTGATGGTTCCGGCCACCCGTCTTCTTCAACGGCTCGAGAAGCGACTTCTCGGGCGTCGACGACGTGATGTCGCTGAAGTCGGACGTGGTCATGTACCGCCGCGAAGGCGTGTACGGCTTGTACTTCTTGATCGCCATTTCTTTCCTTCCTGGTGTCCGTTCTCGCTCGCCGCGTCCCTCGGCCATTCGGCTCGAGCCCCGTACTCGGGGCGATTCGTTCATCGCTCCGGGTCAACTCCCCCCGGGTCGGGGGTGATACCCTTCGTCGATGCGGACACTGCCACGGACGCGGCGGCGTATTCTCCGACGGGCTCCTAGAGCTCGTCGAACAGGTTGATCGACTGTCCCTCCTGCAGCTTGATCAGCGCCTTCTTGCGATCCGGACGCTTTCCCTGGTGCAGCCCCTGACGCTTGATCTTGCCGTGCATCTTCACGGTGCGGACCGAGGTCACCTTCACGTCGAACCGACTCTCGACCGCGGCCTTGATCTGGATCTTGTTCGCTTCGCGGTCCACCTCGAAGGCGTACTCGTTCGCGCCTTCGCGGGCGATCGTGGCCTTCTCGGTGAGCAGCGGGCGACGCAGCACTCGACGGGCATCCATTACGCGAACACCTCCTCGAGCGCGGCCAGAGCATCCTTCGTGACCACGATCCAGTCCGCGGCCACCACCGTGTACGTGTTCGCCTCGCGCGCGGGCATCGCGATCATGTTCGGGATGTTCCGCGTGGACAGCGCGACCTTCTCGTCCAGGTCCTTGACCAGGAGCAGCACCTTGGAGTGCCCGAGCTCCATCCGGTCGAGAAGGGACTGGACGTGCTTGGTCTTGATCTCCGGAAGATCGAGGGACTCGAGGATCGCGACGCGCCCGTTGGCCGCGCGGTCCGAGAGCGCCGACTTGAGCGCGAGGCGCTTCACCTTCTTCGGGAGCTTGTACTTGTAGTCCCGCGGCTGCGGCCCGTGCATCGTGCCGCCGCCCACCCACAGGGGCGACCGCCACGTACCGGCCCGCGCCCGTCCCGTGCCCTTCTGACGCCAGGGCTTCGAGTTCGAGCGGGAGATCTCCGCGCGGGTCTTCGTCTTCACGGTGCCCTGCCGACGATTCGCCTGGAAGTTCACGACCGCTTCCCACACCGCGTGGGAGTTGGGTTCGATCCCGAACAGGCTCTCGGGCAGATTCACGGTGCCCTTCGAGTCACCGCTGGCACTGAATGCATTCGCCGTGGCCATTCTCATCTACCTCGCTAGCCGACTTTGTACTTCGGGACGCGAACGCCCTTCTTGGTCTTCCGCAGCACGACTTCGCCGTTGATCGGGCCGGGGACGGCACCGCGCACGAGCAGGTAGCCGTTCTCCGGATCCACCCGCACGAGCACCAGGTTCCGGACAGTCACGTTCCGGTCGCCCATGTGGCCGGACATCCGCTGTCCCTTGAACACGCGGGACGGCGTGGCGCACTGACCGATCGAGCCCGGCTCGCGCTTGCTCATGCCGCCGTGCGTCATGTCGCCGCGCTGGAAGTTGTGCCGCTTGATCGTGCCCGCGAAGCCACGTCCCTTGGAGCGGCCGCGAACGTCGAGGTGCTCACCCTCGGTGAACACTTCCTCGATCTTGATCTCCTGGCCGGGCGTGTAGCCCTCGACGGAGTCCACGCGGAACTCCATCAGCCGGCGGAGCGGACCGAGACCGGCCTTCTTCGTGTGGCCGGTCCGCGGCTTGCCGATGCGGTGCTCCTTCGTGTCGCTGAACCCGAGCTGGACCGCCGCGTAGCCGTCCTTCTCGGGAGTCTTCAACTGCACGACCCGCAGCTTCTCCGCCTCGATCACGGTGACCGGCAGAATGGCCCCGTCCTCGGCGTAGACCTGGGTCATGCCCTTCTTGCGACCCACGATTCCGTTGATCATCTCTTCCTCCGGGACCCCTTCGCCCGCCGCCCGCGAATCACGCCGCGAGGGTGCGGGGGGTCATCCCGCCCGGCCGCCGGGGCGCACCCCGGCCCGGGAATCAGACCTTGATCTCGATATCCACGCCCGCGGGCAGGTCGAGACGCTGGAGCGCGTCGACCGTCTGCGGGGTGGAGTTGTGAATGTCGATCAACCGCTTGTGAATGCGCCGCTCGAACTGCTCTCGCGACTTCTTGTCGATGTGCGGCGAGCG